>CAJYBN010000032.1 GCA_913064925.1 uncultured Peptococcaceae bacterium | reverse complement strand
TCAGCTACCACCAGCGCAACGACAACACGGTGACCTTCAATTACGTCCTCATGCAGAACGGGGTAATTATTTACCCCGACCTGATCAAAGTTACGGTGGCCCTGGACAACGGCCAGGTGGTGGGCATGGACGCGAGGGGCTATTTAATGTCGCACCGCCAGCGCCGGCTGCCGGAACCCAAGCTGACGGAGCAGGAGGCCCGGGCGCTGGTCAGCGACAGGCTTTCGCTGCAAGGCCAGGGCAGGTTGGTCTTGATTCCGCTGGAAGTGGACAAAGAAAAGCTTACCTGGGAATTCAAGGGAGAGATGAGGGGAGACACTTATCTGGTTTACATCAACGCTCTGGACGGCAAGGAGGAAAAGGTGCTCCGGCTGATAAATAGTGGAAACGGGACATTGACCATGTGAGGGACCGCCAGCAGCGTCAACTGCCGCTTCTTTGCGGCGGTTTTTTGTGTATATGTTATCGGCGGCGGTGGGCGCTCTGGTGGAGACAGGCCGGGGGCGGTTCCCGCCAGGACGAAGGGTAAGAAATACCATGGGCAATTAAACGGGATAGTTATTGACACTCCGCCCGGCCCATGCTAATATGCTGGTATTAATAAAGTTTACCGTTATTGGCTGTGATGGGGAATAAGGGTTGACGCCGTTGCCCAGCGAGCCGGGGAGGGTGCAAGCCCGGCGGATCGGCAGGCCCGTGCCGCCCCGGAGCTGCACGCTGAAACCGCCAGGGATTAAGCTGTGCCGGCCGGCCCCCGTTACAGGGCCCCGAGCGGGCTGCGCTGCGCCTGCAGCCGGTCAAGAAGGGTGGTACCGCGGGAACTTCGCCCCGTCCCTTTTCAGGGATGGGGTTTTTATATTTTCTACCGGTTTTACCCGGCAGGGAAAGGGATGAGATGGCATGAGCGACGCCACCAAGGAAATTTTGGAGCTCCTGGAGGATAACGCCAGGCTGACGGCCGAGGAAATCGCCGTCATGCTGGACATGGATGCCGCCGAGGTGCGCAAAATCATTAGGGAACTGGAAGAGAAAAAGGTCATCATGAAGTACATGACGCTGGTCAACTGGGAAAAAGTTGGGGAAGAGAAGGTCAGCGCCCTCATCGAGGTGCGCATTACTCCCCAGCGGGACGTCGGTTTCGATGTTACGGCCGAGCGCATTTACCGCTTTCCGGAGGTGCGCAGCGTGCGGCTGATGAGCGGAACCTACGACCTGGCTGTTTTTCTGGAAGGCCGCAGCATGAAGGAAATATCCCATTTCGTATCCACCAAGCTGGCCACCATCGAAGGAGTAGTCAGCACCACCACCCACTTCGTCCTGAAAACTTACAAGCAGGACGGAGTGATTCTGGAAGACGGTGAGGAAGACAGGAGGCTGATGGTGTCACCATGACCCGAAGTAGCTGGTCGGAAAAGATCAACCCGGCGGTGCGCAACATACCGCCCTCAGGCATTCGCAGGTTTTTTGACCTGGTTGCCGAAACAAAGGGCGTGATTTCCCTGGGGGTGGGCGAGCCCGATTTTGTAACACCCTGGCATATCCGAGAGGCATGCATATACTCCTTGGAAAAAGGATATACCATGTACACTTCCAACTGGGGGCTGCTGGAACTGCGGGAGGCCGTTGCCGCCGACTTGGAACGCAGTTACCGGCTGAAATACGATCCCCGGCGGGAGATCCTTATCACCGTGGGAGTCAGCGAGGCGCTGGACTTAGCCATGCGCGCTCTGCTGCGGCCGGGGGACGAAGTACTTATTCCCGAGCCCTCTTACGTTTCCTACGCCCCCTGCACTCTCCTGGCGGGCGGCGTGCCGGTGTTTCTGCCCACCGGCATGGAAACCGGGTTCCGCGTCACAGCGGAGCAGGTGGAGGCTGCCCTAACGCCCCGCACCAGGGTTTTACTGCTGAGCTATCCCAACAACCCCACCGGGGCGGTGATGGACCCGGCGGAGCTGGCCAAAATCGCCGAATTGGCGGCGGCCCGCGACCTGGTTGTTGTTTCCGATGAGATATACGACCGGCTTACCTACGTAGGCCGGCACACCTGCGTGGCCGCGCTGCCCGGTATGCGCGACCGCACCGTGCTGCTGAACGGTTTCAGCAAGGCCTACGCCATGACGGGATGGCGTGTGGGTTACGCCGCCGGCAACGCCGATTTCATCGGTGCCATGACCAAGATCCACCAGTACACCATGCTCTGCACACCCATTACCGGGCAAATGGCGGCCCTGGAGGCCCTGAAAAACGGTGAGGCCGGCATGCGCCGTATGGTGGAGCAGTACAACCGGCGCCGGCACCTGGTGATACAGGCTTTCCGGGACATGGGCGTGCCTTGTTTCGAACCGGGCGGGGCGTTTTACGCCTTTCCCCGCATTTCCGTTACCGGCCTGAGTTCCGAGGAGTTTGCCGAGGAACTGCTGAAGGAGGAGCAGGTGGCGGTGGTGCCGGGCAATGCCTTCGGGCCGTCGGGGGAAGGTTTCGTGCGCGTTTCTTATGCCGTTTCCCTGGATGACCTCAGCGAGGCCTTCCGGCGCATGGCGCGTTTTGTCCGCCGTCGAGGCGTGCGCCCGCGGGCCGTTTCTGTTCCCGTGAAAATTTCGGACAGTTCCAGGGCAGGAATATGGCAAAGTTTATAGAATAAATAAACGATAAAATAACCGGTTGATCAAAAAATACGCAGCACGGAAAGATGGAAGGAATGATCAAGCCCGTGGGACCGTGGTTTTCCGTTGTTGCTTTTGCTTCCGGTACCACTTATTTTTCTGCCGTTATACCGGTGGGTTACGTAAGCAAGCTGGGTTGGGGTTCGGTATGTCCGGGCTTTTGCTTCGTGCCGGGCAAAGCGCTGGAGGGAAGCTTGCCGGACCGGGTCGGAGCCGGCAAGGCGAACGCGCGCCATAACCTTCAAGCTGAACTTCATGACGATGCCCGAGTGCCGCAAAAGCCCGGTATAAAAGCCGGGGTATGAAGATTTTATTTTCTCCGCCCTGGTTATTTTTATTTTTTCTTTATCCCCTCACAGCGCCTATATACAGGGGTCATTTCCTTAATTACTTGCTCAATTTGGCGCTTTTTTTCATAAACACACCGGCCCCGCCGATGCCGCTGACCGGCTCCGCCATCACCGGCGAAAGCATGTAATAACATGTTGCCGCGTTGGCCGGCCTCCGGGCGGGGTCGTGCCCGGTACCGCAGCGCACAAAACCGTATCATGCTGCAGCCGGCGGTGGGGGCGCCGTGGCAGCTGCGGTTCCGTTCCCGGCCCCCGGTTGCCCGTAGAAAATTACTTATGCACGGTAGTAAGGAAGTGGAAAACGACATGATCTGGAATCAGCGCTATGAATGTATGGACAGGGAGGAACTGCGCTCCCTGCAGCTGGCAAGACTCAAGGAAACGGTAACCCGGGTTTATCACCGGGTGCCCTATTATCGCGCGGCCATGGACAGGGCAGGGGTAACTCCCGCCGACATCCGCACCCTGGCCGACGTAACCAGGTTACCCTTTACCGACAAGGCGGTCCTGCGGGAGAACTATCCCTACGGGCTTTTTGCCGTGCCGAGCAGGGAAATTGTGCGCTTGCACGCTTCTTCCGGCACCACGGGCAAGCCCACCGTGGTGGGCTACACCCGCCGGGACCTGGAAAACTGGACCGAACTGGTAGCGCGCATCGTAACCATGGCCGGGGTTACCGACGAGGACGTGGTTCAGATCACCTTCGGCTATGGCCTGTTTACCGGCGCCTTTGGCCTGCACTACGGGCTGGAAAAGGTGGGTGCCGCCATTGTACCGGCTTCAGTGGGCAATACCAGGCGGCAAATCATGTTGATGCAGGATTTCGGCGTCACTGCGCTGGTCGGTACGCCGTCTTACGCGCTGCACCTGGCCGAAGTGGCCCGCAGCATGGACATTGACCCCGCCGGGCTGGGCATTCGCACGGGCTTGTTCGGCTCCGAGGCCTGGACGGAAAGCATGCGCGCCGAGTTGGAGCGCACCTGGAACATGCGGGCCACGGACAATTACGGCCTCAGCGAGGTCATGGGGCCCGGCGTCTCCGGCGAGTGCACCGAGATCAACGGGATGCACATCAACGAGGACCATTTTCTGGTGGAGATCATCGACCCCAAGACGGGCGAGCAGCTGCCCTCCGGGTCGGAAGGAGAGCTGGTCATCACTACGCTGACCAAAGAGGCGCTGCCCCTGCTGCGCTACCGCACCAGGGACATTACCGTGCTTAACGAAGAAAAATGCCCCTGCGGGCGGACAACCGCCCGCATTAGCAAGGTGCGCGGGCGCACCGACGACATGCTCATTATTTCCGGCGTCAACGTCTTCCCCTCCCAGATAGAAACCGTCCTGATGAACATTGACGGGCTGGCGCCGCATTACCAGATCATCGTGGACAAGAAGGGTTACCTGGACCAGCTGGAGGTCCAGGTGGAACTGACGGATGAAATGTTTACCGGCCAGTTTCGCGATCTGGAGGCCCTGGAGGATAAAATCAAGCAAAAAATATTCAGCGTGTTATCCATTAACTGCAGGGTGCGCCTGCTGGAACCCCGCTCGCTGGCCCGCAGTGAGGGCAAGGCCAAGCGGGTTATCGACAAGCGGCCCAAGCAGTAACGCAGCCGGCGTCATGCCCCGCTGGCCGCGCCAACCCCGCAGCCGCGCTGCGGCGCCGGCTTGCAATACCTGACCGATTTGGAGGGAAAATACCTTGAAGGAACTGCTTTCCGGCAACGCCGCCATTGCCAGGGGCGCCTACGAATCCGGCGTCGTCCTGGCGGCCGGTTACCCCGGTACACCCAGCACGGAAATACTGGAGAACCTGTCCCGCTACGAAGGAGTTTACTGCGAGTGGGCGCCCAACGAGAAGGTGGCCATGGAGGTGGGCGTTGGCGCCGCCATGGCCGGGGCCAGGGTGCTGGTGACCATGAAGCATGTGGGGGTCAACGTGGCCGCCGACCCGTTGTTTACCGCCGCCTATACCGGCGTTAACGGGGGTCTGGTGCTGGTCTCCGCGGACGATCCCGGCATGCACAGTTCTCAGAACGAGCAGGACAACCGCTACTACGCCCGGTTCGCCAAGGTGGCCATGCTGGAACCTTCCGACAGCCAGGAGGCCAAGGATATGGTCCGGCTGGGCCTGGAGATAAGCGAGCAATTCGACATACCGGTGATGCTGCGCATCACCACCCGCATAGCGCATTCGCAGAGCCTGGTGGAATTGGCTGAGCCGGTCGCCCGGGAAATTAAGCCTTACAGCAAGGACGTCAAGAAGAACCTGATGGTACCCGCTTTCGGCCGGCTGCGCCGGGTGAACCTGGCGGAACGCCTGTCCCGGCTGGCCCGGTACAGCGAGCAGGCGCCGGTAAACTTCATCGTGCCGGGGGACGACCGCGTGGGCGTGGTTACCAGCGGCATCAGCTACCAGTTCGTGCGGGAAGCCCTGCCCGGCGTATCGATACTCAAGCTGGGCATGACCAACCCGCTGCCCGTGCAGCTGATCAAGCGGTTCGCCGGGCAGGTTGACGCGCTGTACGTGGTGGAGGAGCTGGAACCGTACCTGGAAGAACAGATTCGCATGCTGGGCTTAAAGGTGACCGGCAAGGAATTGCTGCCGGACACCGGCGAGCTGAACCAGGGCTTGCTGCGCCGCAGCTTCGCGGCGGCAGGCGTGCTGCCCCCACAGCCGCCGGCCGGCAGCCCGGTTGAAGGACTGCCCCAGGCGCCGCCCCGCCCTCCGGTGCTGTGCCCGGGCTGTCCCCACCGCGGGGTGTTTTACACGCTGCAGCGCCTGAAACTCACGGTTACCGGGGACATCGGCTGTTACACTCTGGGCGGCCTGCCGCCCCTGGAGGGCATGGACAGCTGCGTTTGCATGGGAGCCAGCATCGGCATGGCCCACGGCATAGACAAGGCCGTGCCCGGCCTGAAGGGCCGCACCGTGGCCGTGATCGGCGATTCCACCTTTTTACATTCCGGCATCACCGGGCTGCTCAACGCGGTGTATAACGGCAGCGACATTACGGTACTGATTCTGGACAACCGCACCACTGCCATGACGGGCCATCAGGACCACCCCGCCACGGGGCGCACCTTGATGGGCCGCGAGGCTCCCGCAGTGGACCTGGCCGCACTGTGTCGCTCCCTGGGAGTGCAGCGGGTGCAGGTGGTAGATCCCTTGGATATGGCCCGGCTTAAGGAAGTAATCAAGAGCGAAGTGGCAGCGCCGGGGCCGTCGGTGATCATCGCCCGCCGCCCCTGTGTTTTGCTCACCAGGGAAGCGGGTCCGCCGGTTACGGTAGACGCGGAAAAGTGCAAGGGATGCAAAATGTGCTTGAAACTCAGCTGCCCGGCCATATCCATGCAGGACGGCAAATCCTCGGTGGACGCCAACCTGTGCGTGGGCTGCAACCTGTGCGTCCAGGTCTGCACGGCCGGGGCGATGAAAGGTGGTGAGGCCGGTGCTTAAACCGGTAAACGTGCTTCTGGTGGGCGTGGGCGGCCAGGGCACCATCCTGGCCAGTAAGGTATTGGCTGCCGCTGCCCGGGCCGCCGGCTACGACGTCAAAGTGTCCGAGATACACGGCATGGCCCAGCGGGGCGGCAGCGTGGTGACCCAGGTGCGCCTGGGGGAAAAGGTATACTCGCCGCTCATTGCGGAAGGGGAGGCCGACGTAATCCTGGCCTTCGAGCAGCTGGAAGCCCTGCGCTGGCTGGCCTACCACAAGCCGGGCGGTACCATTATCATCAATAACCAGCGCCTTTATCCCGTACCCGTGCTGGCGGGCGCGGCCCGGTACCCGGACAACATTATCACCCTGATTAAAGAGCGGGTTGCCGATGTGCAGGTGCTGGACGCGCTGCAGATGGCGGTGGAGTGCGGCAGCGCCAAGGCGGCCAACGTGGTGCTGCTGGGAGCCCTGGCCCGCAAGCTGCCCGTGGAAAAGGCCGTATGGAGGCAGGCACTGGAAAACACCGTGCCGCCGCGCTTTCTGGAAATAAACAACGCCGCCTTCACCGCCGGCTATGGTGCCAGGTGTTGAAAGGTTGAAAGTTGTAGTTACAGATGAATTGTTGTAGAAGTTCGTTGGCAGGGGCAGGCATGTCGTTGTTTGCCCATTTTTCAAGCACTTTGGTGATCAGGGAACGGTCCTTGTCCAGGTATTTTGCTACCCGGCTGCGTTTGATTCCAGCTTCCCCCACTGCGATCCTGATAAAAAGGTTTCTCGCCAAAACGATGGCGCGTTTTTGGCTTTTTTCCCTTAGCTCCTGCACCGTGACGCCAGTGGCGTTTTGAATCCACGCAGCAATATTATCAAGATTTATTTCGCCATAGCTTTTACGTGATTTACCGGAAGACTCGTCAACTGAGATTTGAGTTGCCGGCTCTGCTGTTGTTGATGGCATTAATTGCCGTTTTTCTTTTTGTGAGGGCGGTTTTTCCATGGGCGCTTCATTGCTATCAATTCCTTCCTGTATGAATTGAATGAAACTCAAGCGGGCTTTTTGGATATCCTGGCTAAAATAGCTTAACAGGAAGCGGGTATTTACCAGCGGATCATCCCGGCCGCAATAACTGGGATAGCTGCTCCAGGGGTAGATATGAATTTTGGGGACTAGGCCGGCGCGGACAGGATTCAAATGAATGTATCGCGCCAGCATTAGGATATAGCTGTCAGAACTGCAGATTATGGATTTATATCGGTCTTGAAACAGGTGCCCCACCCGATCGTGCCGGTGGTTGAACCAGCGCGCATATGTGCTGTGCACGCGGTGCATTATTTCGGACAGGGAAACGGGTCCGGTTTTTATCAACCAATGTACGTGGTTGGTCATCAAAACATATGCATATACTTCAAAAGCCAGTTCGTTTTTATATTTACGCCATAATTCAAGGTATTTAAAATAATCATGATTATCAATGAAAATATCTTGCCGGTTATTTCCTCTGCAAATTACATGATATACTGTATCTGGTGCCGCGTAGCGGGGAGAGCGTCCCATTTTTAATTCCCCCTTGCGACAAAAAGATTTATTGTTGCTAACATAAACCTATTTTAGCATATAATTGGCAACAATGACTCTGTACCCTGTAACAATTACTTTGCTTTGCACTTTAAAACTAAACTTAAACTTTCAACAAATCCAACTTTCAACACCTGGCACCAACGGATAGGAGGAAAAAGCATCATGAGCGGTGTAAGCGGAGTAGTGGAACAAATGCGCGGGGAACTGCGGCAGGCCCTGCGGGAAGCCGTAGAGGGCGCGGTGTCGGCCGGCCGGCTCCCGCCCGTGGAGCTGCCGGACTTTACGGTGGAGGTGCCCCGGGAAAGGGAGCACGGGGATTTTGCCACCAACCTGGCCATGCTGCTGCCCAAGCAGGCCCGCATGGCGCCCCGCCGCATCGCGGACGTGCTGGTGGAACACCTCACCCACCCCGTGCGCTGGCTGCAGCGGGTGGAAGTGGCGGGTCCCGGGTTCATCAACTTCCACCTGGACCCCAGGTGGGCGCTGGCCGCGGTGCCCATGGCGGTCAAACTGCGTGCAGACTACGGCCGGGTGCAGGTGGGCGGCGGTAAAAAGGTGCAGGTGGAATTTGTCAGCGCCAACCCCACCGGTCTGCTGCACATGGGCAACGCCCGGGGAGCCGCGCTGGGCGACAGCATCGCCGCCATCCTGGATTATGCCGGCTGGAAGGTAACCAGGGAGTTTTACATCAACGACGCGGGCAACCAAATAGAGAATTTTGCGCTGTCTTTGGAAGCCCGTTACTTCCAGCTGCTGGGCCGGGAAGCCGAGGTGCCCGAGGGAGGATATCACGGGCAGGACATCGTCGATACGGTGCGGCGTTTCATTGACCGGCACGGAGACGGCCTGCTGGCGGCGGAACCCGCGGCGCGGCGGGAGGCCCTGGTGCAGTTTGCCCTGGCGGAAAAGATTGGGGCCATCAGGAAAGCCCTGGAAGATTTCGGCGTGCATTACGATGTTTGGTTTTCCGAGCAGTCTCTGCACGACGGCGGTAAGGTGGACGAAGCCCTGCGCCGCCTGAGGGAGAGGGGTTTCCTGTACGAGCGCGACGGAGCGCTGTGGTTCAAGGCTACTGCGTTCGGGGTGGAGAAAGACGAGGTGGTGGTGCGCAAAAACGGCGTACCTACATATTTTGCCGCGGATATCGCCTACCACATGAACAAGTTCGAGCGGGGTTTCGACTGGGTTATCAACGTGTGGGGGGCGGACCACCACGGCCACGTGCCCCGCATGAAAGGGGCCATGGCCGCCTTAGGCTATGACCCGGACGCCCTGCACGTGGTTATCATGCAGCTGGTACGGCTGCTGCGGGGCGGCGAAGTGGTGCGCATGTCCAAACGGACCGGCCGGTTCATTACCCTGGAAGAACTGGTGGAGGAGGTGGGCCGGGACGCCGCCCGCTATTTTTTCGTCATGCGCAGCGCCGACAGCCACCTGGATTTCGACCTGGACCTGGCCCGCAGCCAGTCTAACGAAAACCCCGTTTATTACGTGCAGTACGCCCACGCCCGCATATGCAGCATTTTCCGCCAGCTTAAAGAGCAGGGCCGGCAGGTGCCCGCCGTGGAGGAAGTTAACCTGGAGCTGCTGCGAGAGGAAGCCGAGCTGGCTTTGGCCCGCCGCCTGGCGGATTTTCCCGAGGAGGTGAGCCTGGCGGCCCGGCAGCTGGCGCCTCACCGCATCGCCCGTTACGTGCACGAGGTGGCCGGCCTGCTGCACAGCTTTTACAACGTGCACCGGGTCATCACCGATGATGTGGAACTCAGCAACGCCCGCCTGCTGCTGGTGGACGCCACCAGGGTGGTGCTGCGCAACTGCCTGGGAATACTGGGCGTGCACGCACCCGAAAGGATGTAAGGGGGTTTTTTATGCGTGAAGTGATTTTAGCCACCGGAGTGGGGTTTTTCATCGGGGTGGTTTTCGCCCTGCTGCGGTTGCCCGTTCCCGCGCCGCCCACGCTGGCCGGGCTGATGGGCATCGTGGGGCTGTTCCTGGGCTATATGGTGACTAACCGCTTTTTTCCCCATTAAACATTAAAAGCGGAGTTTCGCTCCCGGCGAGGGCCCGTCCCGCGCCGGGCGGGCCCCAAAGGCTATTGACATGTCGGGCCGACGTGATAGAATAAGTAAGGATTTTGTTCATTGCAAAAATTGACAACAGGAGGCGCTTTATGGCCAAATTTATTTTTGTTACCGGGGGAGTGGTGTCGTCCCTGGGCAAGGGCATCACGGCGGCTTCCCTGGGCCGGCTGCTGAAAAGCCGGGGCTTGAAAGTGGCCATCCAAAAACTGGACCCCTACATTAACATAGACCCGGGCACCATGAGCCCCTACCAGCACGGCGAAGTATTTGTGACCGAAGACGGGGCGGAAACCGACCTGGACCTGGGCCATTACGAGCGGTTCATCGACGTCGACCTGGGCCGCAGCAGCAACGTCACCACCGGCGGCATTTACTGGTCGGTGATTAGCAAGGAACGCCGGGGAGATTATTTGGGCGCTACGGTACAGGTTATTCCCCACATAACCAACGAGATAAAAGAACAGATCCTGCGGATCGCCCGGGAGCTGGAACCCGACGTGGTCATCGCCGAGATCGGCGGCACCGTGGGCGACATAGAATCACTGCCTTTCCTGGAAGCCATCCGCCAGTTAAAGAGCGACCTGGGCCGGGACAACGTGATGTACATTCACGTCACCCTGGTTCCCTACCTGAAAGTGGCCAACGAGCTGAAAACCAAGCCTACCCAGCACAGCGTCAAGGAACTGCGCAGCATCGGCATCCAACCCGACGTGCTGGTTTGCCGCACCGAAAAGCCCCTGTCCAGGGAGGTGGTGGAAAAACTGGCCCTGTTTTGCGATACCGACCGGGACGCCGTAGTGCAGGCCGTCGACGCCTCACACATTTACGAAGTGCCCTTGATGCTGGAGCAGGAAGGATTGGGCGACCTGGCCGTCAGGCGCCTGGGGCTGCAGTGCCCCAGCGAGCCCGACCTTACCCAGTGGCGGGCCATGGTGGACAAAATGAAAAACCTGCAGCGGTCCTTAACCGTCGGGCTGGTGGGCAAGTACGTAACCCTGCCCGACGCCTACATAAGCGTAGCCGAGGCGCTGCGCCACGCCGGGCTTTACCACGGAGCGGCGGTGGAAATAAAGTGGATCAACTCCGAGGAACTGGAGAGCAAACCGGCTGAGCATTTTCTCGCCGGTGTAAACGGCGTGGTGGTCCCGGGCGGTTTCGGCGACCGGGGCATCGAAGGGAAAATCAATGCCATCCGCTATGCGCGGGAGAGGAGGGTGCCCTTTCTGGGCCTGTGCCTGGGCATGCAGCTGGCGGTAGTGGAATACGCCAGAAACGTCATGGGCTGGACATCGGCCAACAGCACCGAGTTCAACCCGGCCACCCCTTACCCGGTCATCGACCTGCTGCCCGAGCAAAAGGAACTGGACAAAATGGGCGGCACCATGCGCCTGGGCCGCTACCCCTGCCGGCTGGTGGCCGGTACGCTGGCCCACCGGGCATACGGGGAAGATATAATTTATGAGCGGCACCGCCACCGCTACGAGCTGAATAACGTTTACCGCGAGGAACTCGCCGCGGGGGGCTTGGTCTTCAGCGGCACCTTACCCGACCGGCACTTGGTGGAGATAGTGGAACTGCAGGATCACCCGTGGTTCGTAGCCACCCAGTTTCACCCGGAATTCAAATCCAGGCCGTACAAGCCGCACCCGCTGTTCAGGGACTTCGTAGGAGCAGTTTTACAGGCTTCTCGCGGTGGCAAGTAGCGGAAAAGCGTGGTGATAAAAAATATACTGGTTGCAGGACGGCAGCTTTGGTCTTCCGCATCAGCGGTCCAAAGCTGTTTCTGTGCTGGGCCGGAAAGGTGGTTGAGCTGTGCAGCGAAAGGTGATAGCCGGCGTGATCGTTGCTGCGGTGGCGATGTGCCTGCTGGCTGCCGCGTTGTACGGGCGCCGCGGCGCGGATTACTATGGCCGTGATGCCGGCGCGGGCGCGGTGGGGGTCATCCGCGTGGACGGGCTGATGGCGGGCGGCGTCGATGCCGGCGGCCTGTTTACCCCGGTAGCGGGTGCGGAAAGCATAATGGAACAGCTGCGCCGGGCGGCGGAAGATTCATCCATTAAGGCAGTGGTGCTGCGGTTGAACACCCCCGGCGGCACAACGGCGGCCGCCCAGGAAATAGCCCTGGAAATAGACCGGCTGCGCCGGGCGGGCAAAAAGGTGGTGGCCTCCATGGGGGACGTTGCCGCCTCCGGCGGTTACTGGATAGCATCCTGCTGCGACATGATCGTGGCCAGCCCGGGCACCATAACCGGCAGTATAGGCGTAATCATAGAAACGCAAGACTTGCAGGGGCTGTATGAAAAGCTGGGGATCGGCCCCCGGGTTTTCAAGAGCGGCCCGCACAAGGACATGGGTTCCCCGGCCCGCGACGTCACCGCCCGGGAAGAAGCCATCTTCCAGGGTATGGTGGACGAAATTTACGAGCAGTTTATCCGCACGGTGGCCGAGGGCAGGAACATGGAACTGGAACAGGTGAGAGAGCTAGCCGACGGCCGTGTTTTTACCGGCAGCCAGGCGCTGGCCAACGGCCTGGTGGACCGGCTGGGCAATTTTTACGATGCCGTGCAGGAAGCGGCCGAGCTGGCAGGCATAAAGGGAGAGCCGGCCATCATGGAACTGGCCCCCAGGCGCCCTTGGTGGGAGGCCCTGGGCCGTGTCAGGCTGGAGCTGCCGGCGCTGTACCCGGCAGCGTGGCTGGTTTACAGCCCACCGGCGCCATAAAACCGGGGGTGCATGATGTTGCGTAACGACGGGAATAATGTATATTCGCCGGCGGAAGAGGAAAGTATCGTAAATATAAAGAATATAAAGGCCAAAAACCCGCAGGGCATACTGGACATGATTTACGGGGTGCTGTTCGACCCGGTGCCCACGCTGGCCGGGTTTGCCGGGGATCCTCCGCTGCGGAGCGCCGCCGTTATCTTTATCGCGCTGCAGCTGGCCGAGGCATTAATGGGCTTTTTTACCGCCCCGCAGTACCTCGGAGACTTTCACTGGCCCGGTTGGCCGGCGCGGGAACTGGTGAACGCCGCGTGGCCGGTCCTGGCCGCCGGAGGCTTTTTGTTTGCCGTGGCCAAGTGGCTGGTGGCGGCCGGCTTGCTGCACCTGCTGGCCGAATTATGCGGCGGGCGGGGCAGCGCCCGGGGCGTGCTCGCCGTTTGCGGGGTGGCCGGCTTGCCGGCGGTATTCATGCTGCCGGTGCAGCTGGGCGTGTCCTATTTTAACCCGGGTCCGCCGGCCGCGCTTTTCACCGCCCTGCTGGGACTGGGGCTGTTTATTTGGAGCACCGTACTGCTGGTTGTCGGCATACGGGAGGTGCACGGGCTGAGTACCGGCAGGGCGGTGCTGGTGGTTCTGACGCCGGGCCTGGCCGTGCTGTTGCTGGTGGTTTTGATCACTGCAGCTGCCTATTCCTTTGCTGTAAGGCTGCCCGGGGTACTCTTTTATTGATTTTGCCCAAAGGCCGGGAAAAATTCCCGCCCGGAAAGCAGGGATATGCCCGATACCGGCGAATCAAGAGGGAGGACCTTCCGGGAGGGGTGGATATGTCCGGCAATACCTTGCGGCTTCTCGTCGTGGACGACCAGGTAGGCGTGCGCAGGCTGATCAGCGAAGTATTGATGGACGAGGGTTACATCGTGGAACAAGCCGCCACTGGCAGGGAGGCGCTGGAGAGAATCAAGCAAAAAAACTACCAGCTGGTCCTTCTGGACGTGAAAATGCCTGAAATGGACGGCCTTGAAACGCTGCGGGAAATGAGAAAAATTAAACCGGCGGTGCCGGTAGTACTGCTAACGGCGTACGGGGAATCGGAAATAATGAAAAAAGCCGAGCAAATGGGTGTGCAGCATTTTATCAACAAGCCCTTCGACCTGGAGGAACTGCGTTTTACCGTACAGCGCGTGCTGGCCGGCGGCCGTTCCCGGGCGGAGGTCGTGAAAGAAATTGGTTATCACAGGGCTTAAAGAGAAAAAAGGATTATGTTACCCGGCGTCGAATTGCGCATAAACAGCCAACTTAACTCGGCAGGAGGATAGCCATGCTTATTATTACCGACACACTGGTGGCCATGCGGTGCCCCGAGTGCGGGAAGCTTGATTATCATAACCTTTCCCGTTTTGCCTTCAGTGGAAATAACAAAGTGGAAATAGTTTGTTCGTGCGGCTTTGTTAAGCTCGTCGTCAGCACTAAGAACCGCCGCCAGTACTGGGTCCAGGTACCCTGCGTGGTATGCGAAACCAAGCACCTGCGCTCCTTAAGTTCCAGGATGCTGTGGTCCGGCGAGGTAAACTACCTTTTTTGCCAGGAAACCGGCCTGGAACTAGGTTACATGGGGCCCGAGGAAGAGGTCAGGGCGCTGGCTGAGGCGCAGGAAGAAAGCATGGAAGCGCTGGCCAACGAGTTTGACGGTGAAGATGACTACTTCCACAACGCGGAAATCATGTACGAGGTATTAAACTGCCTGCACGATATCGCCGAGCGCGGGGCACTTTACTGCCAGTGCGGCAACCAGGACGTGGAGGTGGATATATTCCCCGACCGCCTGGAACTGCACTGCGAAAATTGCCACAGCGTTAATATAATTTATGCCGAAACTGAAGACGATTTGCAGGTGATCAGGAAAGTGGAAACCATTGAGCTGGCCCGTAACGGTTTTGAGTGCCTGGACAGCCTGGCCAACATGCATAAAACAGGTAAAAAAAGCAGGCGCAAGCGCAAGTAAACCCTATAAACACCCCCGGCGGGGTGTATAATATTTGCAAACGGTTGCGAGGAGGGCTGGAGCCATGGGTTTGGTTCCAATGGTACAACTGCTGCAGCAAGCCGAAGCGGGCGGCTATGCCGTGGGAGCTTTTAACTGTAACAACATGGAAATAGTGCAGGCCGTCGCCGCCGCCGCCGAGGCGGAAAAGGCGCCGGTCATCATGCAGGCCAGCCAGGGGGCCATCAAATATGCCGGCCTGGACTATATTGCCGCCCTGGCCCGGACCGCGGCTGCGGCGGTGAACGTGCCGGTGGCCCTGCACCTGGACCACGGCACCAGTTTCGAGCAAGTGATGCGCTGCCTGCGGGCCGGCTTTACGTCCGTGATGATAGACGGCTCCCGGCTGCCCCTGGCGGAAAATATCGCATTGACCAGGCAGGTGGTGGCCGCCGCCAGGGCCGTAGGGGTTTCCGTGGAAGCCGAGCTGGGCAAAATAGGGGGTACCGAAGACGATATTCACGTTGCCGACGCCGACGCCCTGTTCACCGACCCGGACGAAGCCGGGCAATTCGTGCGGGAAACCGGGGTGGACGCCCTGGCCGTGGCCATCGGCACGGCACACGGCAGGTACCGGGGCGAGCCCCAGCTGGACTTTGACCGGCTGGCCGCAATACGCGCCCGCGTGCAGATTCCCATCGTGCTGCACGGCTCTTCCGGCGTGCCCGACGAAGACATCAGGGAAGCCATCCGCCTGGGCGTGCGCAAGGTGAACATCGACACCAACATCCGTGAAGCCTTCGTGGAGCGCTGCCGGGCGGTGCTGGCCGGTAACCCGGAAGAAATCGACCCGCGGAAAGTGCTCGGTCCCGCCCGGGAGGCGGCGGTGGAGGTCATCCGGGAAAAAATCAGGCTTTTCGGCAGCGCGGGTAAGGCTTGAAATGTTACGTTACAAAGCAAATAGCTCAAAGATAATGAAAACATATGGACTTTTACCATTACCTGTAATACAATGAAATACATATACCGGGATAAAGCAGCGCCAATGGCAAAACCGGCCACCGGGGATTTAACTTTTGGAGGTGTTAGCTATTAAATTATTCATCGATTCCGCCAATATCGAGGAAATTAAAGCCGCTAACGAGCTGGGCGTGATAAGCGGCGTTACCACCAACCCGTCCCTCATTGCCCGTGAGGGACGTAACTTTGCCGAGGTGGTGAGGGAGATCACCGCCGTGGTAGACGGTCCCATCAGCGCCGAGGCGGTGAGTACCGAGGCGGGTCCCATGATTGCCGAAGCCGAGGAACTGGCGGCCATCCATCCCAATATCGTGGTCAAGATCCCCATGACCGGCGAGGGGTTGAAAGCGGTCCGCGCGTTGTCCCAAAAAGGGATTAAAACCAACGTCACGCTGGTGTTTTCCGCCAACCAGGCCCTGCTGGCCGCGCTGGCCGGAGCCACCTACGTGAGCCCATTTGTGGGCCGGCTGGACGACATCGGCCATGATGGGATAGCCCTGGTTGAAGAAATAGTGCAGATTTACGAACTGCATGACCTGCCATCCCAGATTATTTCCGCCAGCATCAGGCACCCCCTGCACGTAACCCAGTCGGCGCTGGCAGGTGCACACATTGCCACCGTGCCGTATAAAGTATTAATGCAAATGCTCAAACACCCCCTCACCGACCTGGGTATTGAGAAATTTCTTGCCGACTGGGCTAAAGTTCCCAAAAGCTGAGGAGGAAAACTTTTGAGCTGGACGGGGCGCTGCAAACAGTATTACTCGCGGGTTATGGATTTGCCCGACGCGCCCGTCAGGGTGGCCCGTGGAGCAGCCGTAGGGCTGGCCCTGGATTTTTTGCCCATTCCCTTGATCAGCATACCCTTCGCCTACGTGGTGGCGCGACTGTTGGGCGGCAATGGTATTGCAGCAGCTCTAACGGCGGCGTTTTTCAAGCTGGCCGTACCTTTTTTCTACGTGCTCAACATGGCCACCGGCACATTACTAATAGGCTGGCGGGTTCCGGTCCGGCTGGAACCCGTCACGGTATCCACTGCCTCGCCGGCGGACTGGCTGGATAAGCTGGCCCAGCTGGGTTACCCCTTTCTGGTCGGCGCCGCGGTGAACGCGCTGCTGGCCGGGCTGCTGCTTTATATCTTGGTGCGCAAGCTGTTGCTGCTCAGGCAAAAGCGCAAGGGGATTGTCAAGGAAGTATGAATACCAGCGCCTGCGGTAATACAAATAAAAAAGGGGGTATGCCTTTGCACTGTGCCGAACTGGAAAGCAAGACGCTGGCCGAGCTATATGCACTGGCTAAGGAGTTGGAACTTACGGGTTATTCCCGTTTGCGAAAAAAAGAGCTGATTGCGGAAATAGTTAGGGCGCAAATGGAGAAAAACGGGCTGCAGTATTCCAGCGGGGTGCTGGAAATACTCCCTGACGGGTACGGTTTTTTACGACCATTCCATTTCCTGCCCAGCAACGACGACATTTACGTTTCATCTTCCCAAATCAGGCGTTTCGACCTGCGCACCGGGGACCTGGTAAGCGGGCAGGTCCGGGGCCCTAAGGACAGCGAGCGCTACTCCGCGCTGCTGCGCGTGGAACAAGTCAACGGGGCCGATCCCGACGAAGCCTCCAAGCGACTGCATTTTGAAGGACTCACCCCCCTGTTCCCCCAAGAACGGATTAACCTGGAAACAGAGCGAGACAACTACTCCACCCGGCTCATCGACCTTATCGCCCCCTTGGGTAAGGGCCAGCGGGGATTGATCGTTTCCCCGCCCAAGGCGGGTAAAACAATGCTGCTTAAGTCCATTGCCAACAGTATCACCGCCAACCACCCGGAAATACACCTGATTGTGCTGCTCATCGACGAGCGCCCCGAAGAAGTGACCGACATGGAAAGGTCGGTGCAGGGGCTGGTGGTCAGCTCTACCTTCGACGAGCCGCCGGAAAACCACGTGCGGGTGGCCGACATGGTGCTGGAACGGGCCAAGCGCTTGGTGGAACACGGCCGGGACGTGGTCATTCTGCTGGACAGCATCACCCGCCTGGCCCGGGCGCACAACCTGGTGGTGCCCCCCAGCGGCCGCACCTTGAGCGGCGGGGTGGACCCCTCCTCGCTGCACAAACCCAAGCGGTTTTTCGGCGCCGCCCGCAACCTGGAGGAAGGCGGTTCGCTGACCATTTTGGCCACCGCGCTGGTGGACACGGGCAGCCGCATGGACGATGTGATATTTGAGGAATTTAAAGGCACGGGTAACATGGAATTGATTTTGGACCGCCGCCTGGCCGAACGCCGTATTTTCCCGGCTCTGGACGTGCTGCGCTCGGGCACCAGGCGGGAAGACCTGCTACTCAGCAAGGACGAGCTGGAACTGAACTGGTATTTCCGGAAAGCCACCGCGGGCATGGCCCCCGCCGAGGCCCTGGAATACATCCTGGAACGCTTGAAAAAGACCAAGTCCAACGCCGACCTGGTGCGGGCCTATCGCAACATGCGCCAGGCCCAGAAAGATCGGAAGAGCGTCGTGTAGGGAAAGAG
>CAJYBN010000031.1 GCA_913064925.1 uncultured Peptococcaceae bacterium | reverse complement strand
CGAGGCCGCGGCTATGGTATCCGCCGGCAACACGGGCGCCACCATGGCGGCTGCGCTGCTGCGCTGGGGGAGGATTCCGGGTATTGACCGGCCGGCCATCGCTGGGGTGCTGCCCACCGAGCGGGGGGGTACCATCCTGCTGGACGTGGGCGCCAATGTGGATTGTAAACCGAAAAATCTGGTGCAATTTGCCTTGATGGGTTCCATATACGCCCGGAATATACTGGGTATCACCAGCCCGCGGGTGGGGTTGCTCAACGTGGGTGAGGAAAGTACCAAGGGCAACGAACTAACTCAGGCTACTTACCCGCTGCTAGAGCAAGCAGGGCTGAATTTCTACGGCAACGTGGAAGGCAGGGATATATTTCAAGGAACCGTAGACGTGGTAATCTGCGACGGCTTTGTAGGCAACGTGGTGCTCAAAACGGGCGAAGGACTGGCAGACGTGCTGATGAAGATGATTAAGCGGGAGATGCAGAGCAACGGGCTGGCCAGAATCGGCTCCCTGCTGGCGTTACCCGCCCTGAAGCAATTGAAGAAAAGGCT
Organism: uncultured Peptococcaceae bacterium; assembly: GCA_913064925.1. Lineage (GTDB taxonomy): Bacteria > Bacillota > Desulfotomaculia > Desulfotomaculales > Desulfallaceae > CAJYBN01. Next base: position 17,902 of record CAJYBN010000031.1, on the reverse strand, counting down.
GGATTATTCCGAATACGGCGGGGCGCCGCTGCTGGGAGTCAACGGGGTGGCCATCGTTTGTCACGGCAGTTCCCGGGCTTTGGCCATTAAAAACGCGTTGTGCCGCGCGCGGGAAGCTGCGGAAACAGGGTTGGTCAAATCCATCAGCATCTTCCTGAAAACACTTGCGGGAAAGGTCGGGTCTGTGGATGGGGTGTAATGAAATACGGGCGGGCATAGTGGGCGTCGGGACCTATGTTCCCGAGCGCGTTTTAACCAATGCCGACATGGAAAATATGGTGGCTACCAGCGACGAGTGGATTCGCGCTCGTACGGGTATTCGGGAAAGACGGGTGGCGTCGGCGGAAGAAGCCACGTCGGACTTGGCTCTTGTTGCTTCCCGGCGGGCCCTGGAGGACGCTGGAGTGTCGGCGGGCGAACTGGATGTAATTATTGTGGCCACCAATACACCGGATATGCTTTTTCCAGCCACGGCTTGCCTGCTGCAGGATAAGCTTGGCGCGGCAAAAGCCGGGGCTTTTGACTTGCTGGCGGGTTGTACGGGGTTCATTTACGGCATTGCCGTGGGGGCGCAGTTCATTACCGCCGGAACGGCCCGCACGGTACTGGTGGTAGGAGCGGAAACACTGTCCCGCATAGTCAACTGGAAGGACCGCAGCACTTGCGTGCTGTTCGGCGACGGGGCCGGTGCCGTTGTCCTGCGCCGGGTGCCGGGTGACCGGGGCGTTATTTCGTCGGTGCTGCGTTCCGACGGCGGCGGCGGCCACCTGCTGCACATGCCGGCCGGCGGTTCCAGGCAGCCGGCCAGCGTCGAAACGATAACGGCCAACATGCATTACGTGCATATGAACGGCAGGGAAGTATTCAAATTTGCCGTGCGGGTCATGGGGGAAGCGGCGGACGAAGTGCTGCACCAGGCCGGCATGGGCAGGGAAGACATCGATTTTTTCATTCCGCATCAGGCCAATATCCGCATTATTGAGCATGCCGCCCGGAAAATAGGCTTGCCCATGGAACGGGTGGCGGTTAACGTGGATAGGTACGGCAATACCTCTACCGCCTCCATACCGCTGGCGTTGGAGGAAGCGCTGCAGCGCGGCAAGATCGCCGACGGCGACAACGTGATCATGATAGGGTTCGGCGCCGGGCTTACCTGGGGCGGCCTGTTGGTGAAGTGGTACGATTACAAAAACCGGTGACAAAAGGAGGGAAGGGGCATTAAAACGCGCGTTTGCGAACTGCTGGGTATAGAATATCCTGTTTTTCAGGGAGGTATGGCCTGGGTTTCCACGGCGGAACTCGCCGCAGCGGTCAGTGAAGCCGGCGGTCTGGGCATCATCGGTTCGGGGCATGCCCCGCCGGAATGGGTGCGGGAGCAGGTTAGGAAGATCAAAGACCTGACCGGGAAACCCTTCGGGGTTAACGTCGTGCTGCTTTCACCTCACGTCGAGGAAATAATACAGCTGCTGGTGGAAGAAAAGGTTCCCGTAATAACGACGGGGGCTGGGAATCCCGGCAAATACCTGCCCTTATTGCACGGCGCCGGCATCAAGGTCATACCCGTCGTGTCCTCGGTGGCCTTGGCCAAGAGACTGGCCCGTTCCGGCGTGGATGCCCTCATTGCCGAAGGAACGGAATCCGGCGGCCACGTGGGGGAGTTGACTACCATGACTCTGGTTCCCCAGGTAGTTGACGCGGTGGATATCCCGGTCATTGCGGCCGGCGGCATTTACGACGGGCGCGGCTTGGCCGCGGCCATTATGCTGGGTGCCGAGGGCGTGCAAATGGGCACGCGCTTCATGTGCGCCGAAGAATGCACCATTCACCCCCGGGTTAAGGAGATGATCATCAAGGCCAAAGACCGGGATACGGTGGTAACGGGCCGTCCCACCGGGCATCCCGTGCGGGTGCTGAAAAACAAGCTGGCCAGGCGGTTTTTGGACATGGAAAACCGCTGTGCCGGCAAGGAGGAATTCGAAAAAACCGGTGTGGGACGGTTGAAAATGGCCATGATAGATGGCGACGTGGAAGAGGGATCGGTGATGGCAGGACAGGTTTCCGCCATGGTACAGCGCGTAGAGCCGGCCCGGGAAATTATTCTGGACGTGGTCCGGGGGGCGCGGCAAATCATCGACCGGGTCTGTAACGGGGCGGTGAATTTAGGACCATGATAGCTTTCATATTTCCAGGTCAAGGCTCGCAGTTCGTGGGTATGGGCAGGCGCTTTTACCAGGAGTACGATTTCGTGCGGGACATATTTGCCGCGGCGGACAAGGCCTTGGGTATGCCCTTGACGGAACTGATTTTCCAGGGCCCGGCAGAAGAACTGCAGAAAACGGTCAACGCCCAGCCGGCCTTGCTGACCGTCAGCACGGCCATGTACGAGATCATCAGGCGGGCCGGGGTACGGCCTTCGGCCGTGGCCGGCCACAGCCTGGGCGAATACTCGGCGCTGGTGGCCGCAGAAGCCATTGGCTTCCAAGACGCGGTGCGCCTGGTACGGCAGCGCGGGCGGTTTATGCAGGAGGCCGTTCCACTGGGGCGGGGCGGCATGCTGGCTGTGCTGGGTTTGGAGCCGGAAAAGGTGGAAGAAGGCTGCCGGCGGGCGGCCGGCCTGGGCGTCATCGAGGCGGCTAATTACAACTGCCCGGGCCAGGTGGTGGTGGCCGGTGAAAACGCTGCGCTGGACGGAGCACAGCCGGTGTTCAAAGAATTGGGCGCGCGCCGCTGTATCCGCCTGCAGGTGAGCGCTCCATTTCACTGCAGCCTGATGGAGCCCGCCCGTGTCAAGCTGGCAGCAGAGCTGTCCCGGGTGGAAATAAAAGACCCGGCGATTCCGGTGGTAGCCAACGCAAGCGCCGGTTACGTGCGCACGGCGCAAGAAGTGCGGGAAGCCCTGGCCAGGCAGGTGGCCGCTCCCGTGCTGTGGGAGCAAAGCGTGCGGCGGCTGCTGGCGGACGGCTGCCGGCTGTTCGTGGAAGTAGGGCCCGGCCAGGTGTTGACGGGGCTGGTCAAGAAAATAGACCGGAACACGCGCGCCTTGAACTTCAACGACCAGACCGACCCGCAAGAAATTATTGCCCGGTTGAAGGAGGCTGTGTAAAATGGAACTTAGCAACAAAGTGGCCGTAGTAACGGGATCCTCCCGGGGGATCGGCCGGGCTGTGGCCGTGGAGCTGGCCAGGCGCGGCGCCGATGTGGTGGTGAATTACGCCGGCAATGCCGAGGCTGCCGAGGAGACGGCCGGTGCCGTGCGCGCCGCCGGGTCCCGGGCCATGACGGTGCAAGCCGATGTGGCCGACCAGCAGCAGGTAAATGACATGATGCAGCTCGTGCTGCGGGAATGGGGCCGCATAGACATTCTGGTCAACAACGCCGGCATTACCCGCGACAACCTGCTGCCGCGGCTGCGCGAGGAAGACTGGGATGCCGTGCTGAACGTCAATTTAAAGGGAGCGTATAATTGCGCTCGGGCGGTAATACGGCCCATGCTTAAAGCACGGTGGGGAAGAATCATCAATATCAGTTCCGTAGTAGGCCTGACCGGTAACGCCGGGCAAGCCAATTATGCTGCAGCCAAGGCAGGCCTGCTGGGTTTCACCAAATCGCTGGCCCGGGAACTGGGCTCGCGGAACATCACGGTTAATGCCGTGGCGCCGGGCTATATCGCCACCGACATGACCGCCGGCCTGGCGGAGGAAACCAAGGGAGAAATATTGAACAGGGTGGCGCTGGGCAGGCTTGGTGCACCGGAGGAAGTGGCCGCCGTGGTGGCTTTTCTAGCCGGTGAAGGCGCCGGGTACATAACCGGGCAGGTAATTACCGTAGACGGCGGCATGGGTATATAACAACTATAACTAACCCATTTGCCGGGCAAGCACAAAATATTAAAACACAATTAAAGGGGGTATTTACTGTGTCATCAAGCTTATTTGATCGGGTAAAAGAAATAATCGTCGAGCAGTTGGGGGTCGACCCGGAAGAGGTAACGCCCGAGGCTTCATTTGTCGACGATCTGGGAGCGGATTCCCTGGACATCGTAGAATTGATTATGGCTTTGGAAGAGGAATTTGATATGCAAATACCCGATGAGGATGCAGAAAAAATACGCAAGGTGGGAGAAGCAGTCAAGTATATTCAAGATCACCAATAATTTACCAGTCCCGCCGGGATACCGGTGGTTTTTTTTCAAATCTACCTGGGAGGTGCGGGGTTGTTTAGGAGAGTAGTAGTGACCGGCATAGGAACCATTACCCCCGTCGGAAACCAGTTGGAGGAATTTTGGCATAATCTCACCAGCGGCGTAAGCGGCGTGGGTCCGATAACCCGTTTTAACACGGAAGGCTACAGCAGCAAAATAGCCGCCGAGGTAAAAAATTTTAACCCAACCGATTTTATTGACCGCAAGGAAGCCCGCCGGATGGACCGTTTTACTCATTACGTAATGGCGGCAACGATCATGGCCGTGGAGCACGCGGGTCTGGACGTGGAAAAAATCAACCGCGAGCGGACCGGCGTGATTCTGGGTTCCGGCATAGGTGGCATAGAAACGCTGGAGCAACAGCACCGCGTTTTGTTGGAGCGCGGGCCCGGCAGGGTGAGCCCGTTTTTTATACCCATGATGATAGCCAATATGGGTGCCGGTCAGGTGGCCATCAACTACGGCTTTTATGGCTGCAACATAACCACCACCAGCGCGTGTGCGTCCAGCGCCAACGCCATTGGCGACGCATTCAAGGTAATCCAACGCGGGCAGGCCGACGTAATGATCAGCGGGGGTACGGAGGCGCCTATTACCCCATTGGCGGTGGCCGGGTTTTGCTCCATGAAGGCGCTTTCCACGCGTAACGACGATCCTGCCGGGGCCTGTCGTCCCTTTGACGCCGGGCGGGACGGTTTTGTCATTGGCGAGGGTGCGGTCGTCCTGGTGCTGGAGGAAATGGAGCACGCCCTGTCGCGGGGCGCCCGCATCTTGGCCGAAGTAACGGGATACGGAACCTCCTGCGACGCCTACCACGTTACCGCGCCCGACCCGCAGGGGGCCGGGGCAGCCTTGGCCATGCGCATGGCCTTGCAGGACGCGGGCATTGATCCGCGCGCGGTGGATTATATCAACGCGCACGGCACATCTACGCCGCTGGGGGACAAGCTGGAAACGCTGGCCATCAAAAACGTATTCGGGGAGCACGCTTACCGGATGGCGGTCAGTTCCACCAAATCTATGACGGGGCACTTGTTGGGAGCGGCCGGCGGCCTGGAAGCGGCGGTATGCATACTGGCCATCGATAGGGGATTAATTCCCCCCACCATAAACTTGACTACGCCGGATCCCGAATGCGACCTGGATTACGTGCCCAACAACGCACGGCGGAAGGAAGTCAACGTGGCGATGAGCAACTCCTTCGGTTTTGGGGGTCACAACGTCACTCTGGTACTGGAAAGATTTGCCATAGAAAGGGATCACCGGCATGCTTCATGAAGGCGGCGATTTAGCGGAATTACAAGAGCAGCTGCAATACCGCTGGCAAAACCCGGCGCTGTTACGCGAGGCGCTGGTACACAGTTCCTACACTTACGAAAACAAAGAACAGGGAGTGCTCAACAACGAGCGCCTGGAATTCCTGGGCGACGCCGTGCTAGAATTAGTTGTCAGCGACCACTTTTACCGCTCTTTTCCTGACAAGTCCGAGGGCGAGCTTACCAAGATGCGAGCGCTGACGGTTTGCGAACCCTCCTTGGCTGCGGTGGCCCGCCAGCTGCAGTTGGGCCGGTATATGTGGATGGGACGCGGCGAGGAGAGATCCGGCGGCAGGAACAGGCCCTCCATCCTGGCCGACGCTTTCGAAGCCCTGTTGGGTTCCATATACCTGGATGGGGGCCTGGAAGAGGCGCGCCGGGTGGCGTTACGGCAGCTGGCCGGTGTGATCGAAGAAGTGAAAAAAGGCCAGGCCGTGCGGGATTATAAAACAGACTTGCAGGAAAAGCTGCAGCGCAGGGAACGCAAGGCCGCGGACCCCATCCAATACATAATCCTCGATGAATCGGGACCAGATCACGATAAGGTGTTTACCGCCGCGGTGGTGTACCGCGGTAAAAGAATGGGTTGGGGGCGCGGCAAGTCCAAAAAAGAAGCGGAACAACAGGCAGCCAGGATGGCCCTGGAAAAGTACTGGCGAGTTATTAATGACACGGAGGGTTAACCGTAAAATGGGGTTTTTGAACAAGTTAAAGGAAAGCTTGAGCAAGACCAGAAAAAATTTCGTGGAAAAGATCGATACCATCATCACCGGCCGCAAAGTTATCGATGAAAGCCTGTACGAGGAACTGGAAGAGGTACTGATCCAGGGTGACGTGGGCATTGACGCGGCGCTGGAACTGGTGGAAAAGCTGCGGGAAGAGGTGAAAAAACGCCGCGTGGACGAGCCCGGCGAGTTACGCAGGCTGCTGCAGGAACAAATCCGGCAAATCCTGGGGGAAGATACGGCCGGCTTGCGCGTGGATGAAGCGCGGCCCGCTGTAATCATGGTGGTGGGCGTTAACGGCGTGGGCAAGACTACCACCATCGGCAAGCTGGCCTACCACTTCAAGCGCAGCGGTAAAAGCGTTATTTTGGGCGCGTCTGACACTTTCCGCGCGGCCGCCGTGGAACAGCTGGAAGCTTGGGGCAATCGTGCCGGCGTGCCTGTGATTAAACATTCCGCGGGCGCCGATCCCGCTGCTGTGGCTTACGACTCCCTCCAAGCCGCCAGGGCCAGGAAGATGGACGTGCTGATTGTGGATACGGCGGGCAGGCTGCATACCAAGAAAAACCTCATGGAGGAACTGAAAAAGATCCACCGGGTTTTGGGCCGGGAAATGCCCGGCGCCCCGCACGAGGTTTTGCTGGTGCTGGATGCCACCACCGGGCAGAATGCCGTCAACCAGGCCAGGCTGTTCAAGGATGCGGTGGGAGTGACGGGGGTGATCCTCACCAAGCTGGACGGCACCGCCAAGGGAGGAGTAGTGGTGGCCGTCAAGCGCGAACTGGACATTCCCATTAAAATGATCGGCATCGGGGAGGGGTTGGAAGACCTGCGCCCCTTCAACGCCGCTGAATTCGTGGCAGCGCTTTTCCAGCGGGGGGATGAATCCCGGGAACAAGTAATTTAGCGGGCGAAGCGCCCGTTTTATATTTTTAAAAGGGATGGTTGGTAAAATGGCGAATAATAGGAAATAAATGAAGCTATGCTAAAGAGCAATAAGGATGGAGGGTACCTATGAGCGTTCGCATTGCCATCATCGGCGGCACCGGGGTTTACGACCCCAGTATTCTCACGGACATCACTGAAGAAAGGCTGGACACTCCCTTCGGCAGGACCAGGGTAAAAATCGGCAGCTACCGCGGGAAAAGGGTGGCTTTCATGGCCAGGCATGGTGAAGACCACTCTGTACCCCCGCACTTGATAAATTACCGGGCCAACATTTACGGCCTGCGCATGCTGGGCGTGAAAAACATTTTCGCCACCGCCGCCGTAGGTTCCCTAAACCCCGACATGCGGCCCCGGGATTTTGTTTTTGTGGACCAGTTCCTGGATTTCACCAAGTCGCGCCCGCAGACCTTCCTGGACGAGGGGGTTATTCACCTGGATATGACCGACCCTTACTGCCCCCGGTTGCGCCGGGTGCTGCAGGAGGCCGCCGCCCGGCTTGGCCTGCCGCATCACACTGCCGGCACCTATGTTTGCACCGAAGGGCCGCGCTTTGAAACGCCGGCGGAAATCCGCATGTTCCGCCATCTGGGCGGAGACCTGGCCGGAATGACCAGCGTGCCCGAAGTTGTCCTGGCGCGCGAGGCGGAAATGTGCTATGCCACCATTGCTATGGTTACCAATTTTGCCGCCGGGATTTCCCCCACGCGGCTGACGCACCAGGAAGTGGTGGACATTATGCAGGAGAACGCCCACAACTTGAGAAAACTGGTAATGGAGGCCATTGCCGGCGTCGAGGAAGACGCGGCCTGTGCGTGTCACGAGCCGCCCCGGGATCCTTCCGGGATCAAGTAGCGGCCAGCAGGGAGGGAATGATATGGATACAATGCGCTGGTCGGGCGGATGCCTGGAGATACTGGACCAAACGCTGCTGCCCGAGCGGGTGGAATATATCAAATGCCGAGACTACCAAACCGTCTGCCAGGCCATTCGGCGCCTCAGCGTGCGGGGAGCGCCTGCCATTGGGGCCGCGGCCGCTTACGGCCTGGCCCTGGGAGCTTTTTCGCTAGATACTCGCGACAGGCGGGATTTTATCTCTGCGCTGGAGAAAATAGCCGCCGATTTGGCTGCCACCAGGCCCACGGCGGTCAACCTGCAGTGGGCGCTGGACCGGCTGCTGGCCGCCGTCAAAAACAGCGCTGCGGGCGATGTAGCGGAACTAAAGCAAAAATTGTTGGACGAAGCTCATGCCATTTACCGCGAGGATCTGGAAAGCAACCGGCGCATGGGCCGGTTCGGCCAGGAATTGGTGCCCGACGGGGCCGTAATCCTGACTCATTGCAACGCCGGCGCCCTGGCTACCGCCGGCTTGGGCACGGCCCTGGGAGTTATCCGGGCGGCCCGCGATGCAGGTAAAAGAGTAAGCGTTATGGCCGATGAAACCAGGCCGCTGCTGCAGGGAGCCCGGCTGACGGCGTGGGAGATGCTGCAGGAAAACATACCGGTGACCCTGGTGGCCGACAACATGGCCGGTTACGCCATGGCCCTGGGCAAAGTGGACCTGGTCATCGTGGGGGCGGACCGCATTGCCGCCAACGGCGACGTGGCCAACAAGATCGGCACTTACAGCGTGGCGGTGCTGGCCCGGGAACACGGCATACCTTTTTACGTAGCCGCCCCCATGTCTACGGTGGATTTCCGCGTGGCCACGGGTAAAGATATCCCCATTGAAATGCGGGACGAGCGCGAGATCACCCATTTTGCCGGCAAAAGGGTGGCCCCGCCGGGCGTTGGGGTTTGGAACCCGGCCTTCGACGTAACCCCGGCCCGCCTGGTTGACGCCATCATTACCGACCGCGGTGTGGCGCGGCCGCCTTATACCGAGTCGCTGGCAGCGCTGGCCGGCCGCACCGGGGGCTCCGGCGGCCGGTAAGCACGCCCGGGGCAAATCACCCGGAAAGCCGCCCGCGGCTTCTTGTTTTCTTGCTTACCCGGGGCGGGCTGCGGAGGCCGTTGCCAGCCCACTGCAAATGCTTTTGGTTTCTGGAGCGAATGATTTAGGGGCGCGGGGAACGGAAGTGCCTTTTGTCAGCAATCCGGCCGCGGTTGCAGCCGCAGCTTTCCCTGATGCAATATTTTGCAAAGGAGTGGTTTTTTGTCTGAATACATAATCAGGGACATTAACCTGCACGAGGAAGGAAGGCTGAAGATCGACTGGGTGCGGGCCCACATGCCCGTGCTGAACGCGATAAGGGAGGAGCTGACCAGGGAGCAACCCCTGCGCGGTATCCGCCTGGCCATGAGCATCCACCTGGAGGCTAAAACTGCTTACCTGGCCGAGGTGCTCAGCGCCGGCGGTGCGGACGTGGCCGTCACCGGTTCCAACCCCTTGTCCACCCAGGACGACGTGGCCGCTGCCCTGGCCCAGCGGGGAATAAAGGTTTACGCCTGGTACGGCGCCACCCCGGAAGAGTACAGCGAGCACCTGCGGCGGGTGTTAAGCCACCGGCCCCAGGTGATCATCGACGACGGCGGGGACTTGGTACACATGCTGCATACCGAGCTGCGGGACTACGCAGGGGAAGTGCTGGGCGGTGCCGAGGAAACCACCACCGGGGTGCTGCGGCTGCGGGCGCTGGAGCGCGCGGGCAAGCTGCTGTTCCCCATGCTGGCCGTAAACGATGCCCGGTGCAAGTACCTGTTCGACAACCGTTACGGCACCGGGGAATCCACCTGGTCCGGCATTTTGCGCACTACCAACCTGGTGACGGCGGGCAAAAACGTGGTGGTCATGGGTTACGGCTGGTGCGGCAAGGGAGTGGCCATGCGGGCCAAGGGCCTGGGCGCCAGGGTGATTATCTGCGAGGTTGACCCGGTAAAAGCCATAGAAGCGCACATGGACGGTTTTCAGGTCATGCACAGCGAGCAGGCGGCGCGGGAAGGGGATATCTTCATCACCGTCAGCGGCTGCCGCGACCTGCTGCGCGAGCGGCATTTTCTGCGCATGAAGGACGGCGCCATCATGGCCAACGCCGGTCACTTTGACGTGGAAATCAACATACCCGAGCTGGAACGAGTGTCCACGTCTCGCCGCACGGTACGCAAGAACATCGAGGAGTTTATGCTTCCCGACGGCAGGCGCCTGTACCTGCTGGCGGAGGGGCGCCTGGTCAACTTGGCCGCCGGGGACGGCCACCCGGCCGAGATTATGGATATGTCTTTCGCCCTGCAGGCCCTGGCGGCGCTTTACGTGGCTCGGCACGGCCGGGAACTGGAGAAGAAGGTTTACAACATTTTGCCGGAAATCGACCGGCGGGTGGCCGAGTTGAAATTGCAATCCTTGGGTATTGAAATAGATAAGCTCACCGAAGAACAATATAACTACATTAACGACTGGCAGCACGAGTAAGCCATAGGCGGGGGAATGCCGACCATGACGGTGGCCGTGGAAAAAACCAAGGAACAAGTGCTGAAAATTGCCGCTCGCATGGCTTCCGCCGGCTTGGTGACCGGGGCCTGGGGCAATGTATCCGCCCGGGTGCCGGGCGAGCACCTGTACGTGATTACGCCGAGCGGGATTCCGTACGACGCCATGGACAAAATGGACCTGGTGGTAGTTGACGGCGGGGGCCAGGTTATGGAGGGCGAGCGCCGCCCCTCCACCGAAATCAAGCTGCATCTGGCCATCTACCGCGCCCGGGATGATGCCGGGGCGGTGATGCACACCCACAGCGTTTTCGCCAGCGCCCTGGCCGTGGCCGGGAAGCCGCTGCCGCCCGTTTTAGAAGACCAGGTACAGCTGGCGGGCGGGGAGGTACCGGTGGCGCGGTACGCCCGGGCGGGCACCGGTAACCTGGCGGCTGCGGCGGTGGAGGCGCTGGGCCAAGCCAACGCCGTGCTGCTGGCCAATCACGGCCTGGTAGGGCTGGGCCGCTCGGTGGAGGAGGCCTACCAGGTTTGCCTGGTGGTGGAGAAGGCGGCCCAGGTGTACGCCTGGGCGTCACTGCTGGGAGGGGCTGCTGTCATCCCGCCGGATGAGGTGCGGGCCCTGCGGGAAATGTTCCTGACCTCTTACGGCCAGCCCGGCAGGCAGGCGCGGGGCCGCTTCACCCCGTAGGGAAAGTATCAATACTGGGCTTCGGGCCCGGGGAGGTGTACAAAATGCCGGATTTACTGGTTAAATGCATGGCTGTTCTGACCATGGACGGCGAGGAAGATATTATCCGCGACGGGGAAATTGCGGTGCGGGGCGATAAAATTTATCACGTGGGGCAGGCGGGCTCTACGCCGGGCGATTTTCAGCCCGAGCGGGTATTGGAATACCCGGGCATGGTGGCCATGCCCGGTTTTGTGAACTGCCACACGCATGCCGCCATGACGCTGCTGCGGGGATACGCCGACGACCTGCCGCTGATGCAGTGGCTGCGGGAAAAAATATGGCCGCTGGAGGAACACCTCACGCCGGAAGACATTTACTACGGCACGCTGTTGTGCTGCGCCGAAATGATCCGCGGGGGCACTACCACCTTTGCCGATATGTACTTTGCCATGGAGCAGGTGGCCCAGGCTGTGGACGAATCGGGCATGCGGGCGGTGCTCAGCCGGGGTATGATCGGCCTGGGGCCCAATGCCGACAAAGCCATGGAGGAAAGCCGGGCCTTTATCGCCCGGTGGCAGGGCGGCGCCGGGGGCCGGGTAACCACCATGTTCGGGCCGCACGCTCCCTATACCTGCCCCCCCGAGTACCTACAAAAGGTGATGAGCGCCGCGCAGGAACTGGGCGTGGGCATACACATCCACCTGGCGGAAACCGCTGGTGAAGTGAGGGAAATCAAAGAAAAATACGGCAAATCGCCCGTAGCCCTGATGGAGGAAATCGGTCTGTTTGCCCTAGGGCTGCCCGTGCTGGCCGCGCACTGCGTGCACCTGGACGACAACGACGTGGCTATTTTGGCGCGGCGCCGGGTGGGCATAGCGCACAACCCGCAGAGTAACATGAAGCTGGCCAGCGGGGTGGCGCCGGTAAGCCGCCTGCTGGAAGCGGGGGCGGTGGTCGGGCTGGGCACCGACGGGGCGGCCAGCAACAACAACCTGGACATGCTGGAGGAAATGCGGGCTGCGGCGCTGCTGCAAAAGGTGCACACCGGCGATGCCACCGCCCTGCCGGCGTATACCGCCCTGCGCATGGCCACCGCCGAGGGAGCGCGGGTGCTGGGGCTGGGCGACCGGATAGGCCGCATTAAGCCGGGCCTGCAGGCGGATATCATTTTGCTGGACATGCGCCAGCCGCACTTGTACCCCCTGTTTGACCTGTACGCCCACGTGGCCTACGCCGCGGCGTCGTCCGACGTGCACACGGTGATTATTGACGGGAAGGTGGTTATGGAAAACCGCCGTATCCTGACGCTGGACGAGGAAGCGGTGCTGGACCAGGCCCAGCGCGCGGCCGAAGCATTATTGCGCCGAAAGGAGGTCCGAGGCAATGGCTAAAAAAGTGGCTATCCTGGTGGAAGAAATGTACAATGAATACGAATTTTGGTATCCATACTACCGTTTCATTGAAGCGGGCTGCGAAGTGAGCGTGGTGGGGACGGGCAGAAGGGAAACCTACCCTAGCAAGGCAGGCCTGCCGGCCAAGGAAACGGTTTCCGCCCGGCAGGCCGACCCCGCACAATTCGACGCCGTGATCATTCCCGGCGGGTACGCGCCGGATTTCATGCGCCGCGACCCGGCCATGGTCAACCTGGTGCGCGAGGCCTACCGGCGCGGCGCAGTGGTGGCCGCCATCTGCCACGCCGGGTGGATGCTGGCCTCGGCGGGCATCCTCCGGGGCAAAAAGGTGACTTCATTTTTTGCCATCAAAGACGACCTAGTTAATGCCGGCGCCGAGTACGTGGACGAGGAAGTGGTGGTGGACGGCAACTTGATTACCTCACGCACTCCCGACGACCTGCCGGCCTTTTGCCGGGCCATCCTGGCCGAGCTGGGGTTGTAGGAACGGCGCAAATAAACCGGGGGGCAGGCTCCCCGGTTTTTTTACCGCGGCGCTTACAAGCTTGCCGGCGCAATTACTTATTACGCAGCGTTTTCAGCACTGTTTTGGCGCTGGAGGCGGCGAAGCTGAAAAATCCTTTGTGACGCTTGAGCACGTCCTCCAGGGCATTCAGCACGTAGTCCAGATCTTCCTTGGTAATGGTCAGGGGCGGCTCCAGCCTGATCACGTTGGGGTTGTTCAGCGTGTACGCCGTGATAACCCGGTGGCTGTTCAGCAGTTCGACGGCTACCATGCTGCCCAGGTACTCGCGGGACAGCTTGGCGGCCAGCCCCATGGTGGCCGCGTTGGCCAGGCCGCCCGGCTCGGCCAGTTCGATGCCTATCAGCAGGCCGCGTCCCCGGACGTCCCGCAGCAGGGGGTATTTTTTTTGCAGTTCTTGTAAACCGGTCATAAAATAGCGGCCTTTTTCCTCTGCTGCCGCGGCCAGATTTTCCTTAACCAGCACCTCTATGGCGGCCAGCCCGGCGGCGCAGGCCCAGGCGTTACCTCCGAAGGTGGAAGTATGCAGCAGGGCCTTGTCTACGCCGCCGTAAGCTTTCTGCCAGACGGCATCGGTAGTAACGAAAGCGCCGAGGGGCATAACTCCGCCGCCCAGCGATTTGGCCAGGCACATAATATCCGGTTCTACGTTTTCGTGTTGGCAGGCGAACATGGCCCCGGTGCGCCCGAAACCGGTCTGTATCTCGTCGACAATAAAAAGAGTGCCGCATTCGCGGCAGGCCCGCGCAGCTTCGGCCAGGTAACCTCGCGGCGGGATGATGATGCCGCCTTCCCCCTGGATGGGTTCCACGATGAAGGCGGCGGCGTCGTGCTCCTTAAGGGCGCTGCGCAGCGCTTCTATGTCGCCGTAGGGCACGGCAACGCAGTGGGGCAGCAGCGGTTCAAAGGGCTGGCGATATTTTTCCCGGCCCGTTACGGAAAGGGCTCCGTAGGTTTTACCGTGGAAGGAATTCCGGCAGTACAGGAGAACCTTTCTGCCCGTGGCTGCCCTGGCCAGCTTGAGGGCGCCTTCCACCGCCTCGGCGCCGCTGTTGCACAGGAAAGACCTCCGGAGGTTGCCCGGGGTGATGGCGGCCAGGTTGCGCAGCAGAGCCCCGGCTACCCCCGAGAGGGTGGCCTGTAAGATGTTTGGCGCCTGTTTAACGCGCTCTATAGCTTCCAGTACCCTGGGGTGATTGTGGCCCAGGCTGAGCGAGCCGTACCCGCCCAGCAGGTCCAGGTAAACGTTGCCCTCGCTGTCCCACACCCGGACCCCTTCCGCGCGGGTGTAGCGCCGGTCAAAGTTCAGCATGCCCATCAGCGCGGCCAGGCTGGCGTTGCCGTAACTCCTATGCAGCGACTTAACTTCCTCCTTGCCCAGGGCGAGAGACTCTTCAATGGAGATAATCTCCGGCTCGGCTTGTGTAAGCGGCTGTCTTTCATAACTCAAAGGGTTTCCCTCCCAATTTTGTGCAAAATATTGTGCACAATAATAATTTATCACCGCCGGCATTGCTTGTCAATTTTTAGTAGGGCAGTGCTTCGGTTAAATGTATTTGGCTTGACACCTATCCTTGCTTTCAGTAAAATCAATCCGTAAAGTATTGTTGCTTTATATGTAAGCGAGGTTGCCCGCATGGATAAAATAACCATGATAACGCTTATGTATGATTTTTACGGTCAGCTATTGACGGAACGCCAGCAAAAGTTTGTGGAGCTGTATTACGGAAACGATTATTCCCTGGGAGAAATTGCCGAAAACTACGGTGTCAGCCGCCAGGCGGTGCACGACACCCTCAAGCGGGCGGAAAACATACTGCGAAACTACGAGAATAAACTGGGCCTGGTACACCGGATGCTGGTGCAGCGCAGCAAGCTGGCCGAAGCAGCCCGTTTGCTGGAGGAGTGTGACGCCCCCCTGCCCCGGCAGGTGGTCCGGGCCAGGGAAATTATCCAGGAAGTACTGGACATGGACAGGGGGTAAATGCATGATTTTTTCCGGTCTGGCCGAGAAACTGCAGGAAACGTTTAAAAAATTGCGGGGGAAAGGCCGCCTGACGGAAGAAGACGTCGACCAGGCGCTCAAGGAAGTACGCCGGGCGCTCATCGGCGCAGACGTCAATTTTATGGTGGTCAAGGACTTTATAGCCCGTATCAGGGAACGAGCCGTCGGGTCCGATGTTTTGCAAAGCCTGACCCCGGCCCAGCAGGTGATTAAAATTGTACGCGATGAACTGGCCGCCTTAATGGGAGGCAGCCAGAGTAAAATAGCAACGGCTTCCACACCGCCCACGGTGGTGATGCTGGTGGGGCTGCACGGGGCGGGTAAAACTACCTCTGCGGCCAAACTGGCCAATCTCCTGCGCCGGCAGGGGCGCCGGCCAATGCTGGTGGCCGCCGACGTATACCGCCCCGCGGCCATCAAGCAGCTACAGGTGTTGGGCGAGCAATTGAGTTTGCCCGTATTCAGCATGGGAGAAAGCGTGGCGCCGCCGGACATCGCCCGCGCCGCCGTGGAAAAGGCCCGGCGGGAAGGCCACGACATGGTGATCATCGATACCGCGGGCCGGCTGCATATCGATGATGAATTGATGAACGAGCTGGAGGAGATAGCTTCCGCCGTCCGGCCCAATGAAATACTGCTGGTGGTTGACGCCATGACCGGCCAGGATGCCGTAAATGTAGCCTCCGCGTTCAACGAGCGCCTGGCCCTAACCGGGGTGATACTTACCAAGCTGGACGGGGACACCAGAGGCGGGGCGGCCCTGTCGGTCAAGGCGTTGACCGGCTGCCCGGTGAAGTTTGCCGGCATGGGTGAAAAGCTCGACGCGCTGGAGGCATTTCACCCCGAGCGGATGGCCGACCGCATACTGGGTATGGGCGACATTCTCACCTTGATTGAAAAAGCACAGGCCAGCTTCGACGCCGAGCAGGTGGAAAAACTTAACAAGCGCATTAAGAGCATGGAGTTCACCCTGGACGACTTTCTCCAGCACCTGAACCAGGTGAAAAAAATGGGCCCCCTGGAGCAGATATTGAGCATGATGCCGGGACTGGGAAATGTGAAGAAATTAAAGGAACTGGAAATTGACGAAAAGGAACTGGTTTACGTGGAAGCCATTATCAACTCCATGACTCCCTGGGAAAGGCAAAATCCTCAGGAAATAAACGGCAGCAGGCGCAGGCGCATCGCCCGGGGAAGTGGAACTAGCGTGCAGGAGGTCAACCGCCTGCTCAAACAGTTTGAGCAGACGAAAAAGTTAATACGCCAGGTGATGGACATAGAAAAAAGCGTAAAAAAAGGCAAAAAACCGTTCGGTTTCGGCCGCAAGGGACCGCTATTCTAACATTAGACCAGTTGAAGGAGGTGAACACATGGCTGTCAAGATCAGGCTCAAGAGAATGGGTGCCAAGAAAGCTCCGTTTTACCGCATTGTTGTGGCGGATTCCCGTTTCCCCAGGGACGGCCGCTTTATCGAAGAAATTGGCTATTATGACCCGCTGAAAGAACCGGCCGTCATTAAGATTGACGAAGCCAGGGCGGCGGAATGGCTGAACAAGGGCGCGCAATTGACGGATACGGTCAAAGCCCTTTTTAACAAGGCCGGCATTACCAAGAATGCAGCCAGCGAGGGCCAGTAATTTGAGGAGGTTTACTCAATGAAGGAACTGGTAGAGGTATTAGCCAAAGCCCTCGTCGACCATCCCGACATGGTGACCGTGGACATGATTGAAAAGGAAAAATCCTACGTGATTGAGTTACGGGTCGCCCCGGATGACATGGGCAAGGTTATCGGCAAACAGGGCCGGATCGCCAAGGCTATCCGCACCCTGGTAAAGGCGGCGGCTACCAAGGAGCGCAAGAAGGTCACCGTGGACATTATTTGATTTTTCATAGCGGCCCGTTAAGCCGGGCCGGGTAACTTGTTGCCGGAGGAAGGGGGCTTCGCGCCCTCTTTTTATCCCCGCAGGGTGCTAAGGGGGTGGGTTCTTGGGCGAAGCGCCCGTGCAGTATATTACCATCGGCAAAATAGTGAACACGCAGGGGCACAAGGGTGAAGTGCGGGTTATGCCGCTGACGGATTTTCCCGAGCGTTTCGCTGGTATGCGCGAAGTTCTGGTGGAACGGGAGGGACGGCGGCGGAGCTACGTCATAGAGCAGGTTTACCGGCACAAAAAGTTTATCATTATTAAATTTGCCGGCGTGAACGATATGAGCGCCGCCGCGGCATTGAAAGGTGCCGCGCTGGTGGTCGCCAGGAACGAGCTGGTGGATCTCCCGGAGGATACCTATTATATCTTTGAAATTGTGGGGCTGCGGGTATACACTGCGGAAGGCCGGTATCTGGGGCGGGTAAGCGATGTACTGCAAACCGGTGCCAACGACGTTTACGTGGTGGAGGGGGCCGGCCGCCGGCGCCCGCTGTTGATACCGGCGCTGAAACAGGTAGTGCGCAGCATAGATGCGGCGGGCGGCAAGATGATCGTGCGGCTGCCGGAGGGTCTGGAGGAAGATTAATGATGGTGATCGACATCCTTACCTTGTTTCCCGAAATGTTTGCCGGCCCGTTCGACAGCAGCATCATCAAACGGGCCCGGGATAGGGGCTTGCTGCAGATCAACCTGGTGGACATACGCGCTTTTGCCGGCAACAAACATAACACGGTGGATGACGCCCCTT
>CAJYBN010000030.1 GCA_913064925.1 uncultured Peptococcaceae bacterium | reverse complement strand
AATACACCACCCTTGATTTCCCCCGTCCCATGGAAATTGTATCGCTCATGGGCAACGTCAGCCTAAAAGACGGCGAGCCTTTTATACACGCGCATGTTGCCCTGATGGATGAAAGCGGTAAGGTGTTTGGGGGCCACCTTGTACAGGGCAATGAGGTTTTCGCCTGCGAGTTTATAATCACCGAGGTGGAGGGCGTTACACTGCAGCGCCAGTACGACGAAGAAACAGGGTTATACCTCTGGCCCTTCGTTAAATGATTTTCCAGCCACGCGCATGTCCTCCACCCGCCGGGTTATTTTTTCCCTGTCCATGTATTCCAGCAGCGGCAGGGTGTACTTGCGCGAAGTTTGCAGTAAGTCTCGCGTTTCACCCAAAGAAATCCGGCCGTTTGCCCGGATGTAATCTTTAACCAGTTTTATTGCCTCATGCAGTGCCTGGCGATGGAAATACAGGCCCTCGCTTACTTTAACCAGCACACCTCGCGCCAGCAGGTAGTTAAGTATTTCTTGCTCTTCCTCCGGTAAGCCGGCCTGCCTGGTGGCGTCGCGCCAGTTAGGCGGCTGAAAGGGCTGGGAAAGGAAAATGTTTTCCAGGCGGTTGATTTTTTCTTTCTGCGCCGGCGCGGGCTGCGGTTGAAACCCCTTGGCGGCAATGCAGTGGGCAAGCACATTGATGGAGTTTTTTTGCGCCAGGTGGTTCAGCAAGGCCTGAAACTGCTTGGCGTTTAGGCCGGTAAAAAAACGCGATCGCAATTCCTCTTTGGGAAACCCGTCCCGCAGGGGGAATTTTTTGTGGTATTGAGCCAGTTCGGAACTGATAAGTTGTTCCCAACGTGACAGTACGCGCTCTGCCAGGTAGTAGTTTTCCTCTTCCGCGGTAAGCATGATAACCCGGTGCGCCTGTATGAGCTCCCGGAGGGCGGCTTTGATTTCTTTTTCCCCCATACCTGTTTCAGCAACTAGTTCAGCCTTGGTAAAAATGCGGGGTTTTGCCGCCATATGCTGTTCCAGTACCTCGGCGGGCGAGCCTTTTTCCGCCGTGGCCAAAACGCGGATCACTTCATCACGGTAGCGCTTGTGTTTGGGAGGAGCCGGGTTGATTATCAGGCCTCCTCCAATGGTGCGCATCGGCGAATAGGACCTGATAACAAAGTGGTCGCCGCGGGAGGCTGCCGCCGGTTTTTCCAGCTGCAGCTGCGCGTATGCCTCCGCGCCCGGCTGCAATTCCTCGCGGTCAAGCAGGATGACTCGCCCGAGAATTTCCGCCGTGCCCAGGTAGGCTCGTACCCTGGCCCGGTGCTTGAGAGGCTTTGGGGCGCTGGGCAGGAAAGTAAGTTTAACGTCGATGCGATGCGAAGGTTGTAGGCTGCCGGGCTTGGCCAGCACGCAGCCTCGGCCCATTTCACTTGTTTCCACCCCCGAAAGGTTTACGGCAACCCGCTGGCCGGCTTCGGCTTCATCCACTTTGTTGCCGTGCACCTGTATATTACGCACCCTGGCTATCTTATCGCCGGGGTAAATCTGCAGGCTATCGCCGTTTTGTATCCGGCCGGACAGCAGGGTACCGGTGGCCACCGTACCGAATCCCGTAACTGTAAATACCCGGTCCACGGGCATGCGGGTAGGCCCGAAATACTTCCTTTCCCCCATCTCCCCGGCCATTTGATCAAGCACGTCAAGCAAGCGGTTCAATCCTTCCCCGGTAACGGCGGAAACCGGCAGGACCGGGGCTTTTTCCAGTACGGTGCCCGCTAAAAATTCCTGCACTTCTTCTTGCACCAATTCCAGCCATTCCTGGTCCACCAGGTCTTTCTTGGTGATTACCACCACGCCTTTTTTTACCTGCAATAGCTGGATAATTTCCAGGTGCTCCCTGGTTTGCGGCATTACTCCCTCGTCGGCGGCAATGACCAGCAGAACCAGGTCGATGCCGCCGACGCCGGCCAACATGTTTTTGATAAACCGCTCGTGTCCCGGAACATCGATGATGCCTGCAGTAATGCCGCTGGGCAGTCGAAGATAGGCAAAGCCAAGTTCTATGGAAATGCCGCGTTCTTTTTCCTCCTTCAACCTGTCGGTATCCGTCCCTGTCAGGGCTTTGATCAGCACGGTTTTCCCGTGGTCAACATGGCCGGCGGTTCCAATAATGACGTGTTTCAATCAGCCACACCCCTTTGCGCCAGTGCCCTGGATACGGCCTCTATCAACATGGTTTCTTCGCCCGGCAAAAGCGTACGTACATCCAGCAGCAACTTGTCATCCTGCAGCTTGCCAATGACGGCGGGATCTTGGGCCCGGAGCTTAGCAGCCAGCACGGTGGCCGAGATGCCTACGGGTTCTATTGCCACAGCCCAGGAGGGGAGGTGGGCCGTGGGCAGGGCTCCCCCGCCGACGGCAGATAATGTTTCCACGGCTGTGAATCTAGCCGGTAGACCGGTTTCCCGCTGCAGCGCCGCCAGCAAACGGTCCGCTTTTTGTTTAAGAGCTTCTTGGTTCAGGCCGAGCATGTGGAGGGTGGGGATTTGTTCTTTAACTTGGCTGGGATTAAGGTATTCCCGTAATGTGGCTTCCAGAGCGGCTACGGTCAGCTTGTCGATTCTTACGGCCCGTGTAAGCGGGTTTTTCTTCATGCGTTCCAAAAGAGCTTTTTTACCCGCGATGATGCCTGCTTGCGGTCCTCCCAGCAGCTTATCGCCGGAAAAGGTAACCACGTCCGGGCCGGCATGTATTACCTCTTGCACCGTAGGCTCGGCCGGCAGGCCCAGGCCCGTAACGTCGAAAAGCGAACCGCTTCCCAGGTCGGACATGACGGGCAAGCCGAACTCCCTACCTACTTGAACCAGCTCAACCACGGAAGTCTCCCGGGTAAAGCCCACAATGCGGTAATTGCTGGTGTGGACATGTAACAACAAGGCTGTTTCCGAGGTGATAGCGCGTTTGTAGTCTTCCGGATAAGTTTTGTTGGTGGTGCCTACTTCCACCAGGCGCGCTCCGCTTTGCGCCATGACCTCGGGGATGCGGAAGGAACCGCCGATTTCCACCAACTGCCCCCGGGAAACTATCACTTCCCGGCCCTTGGCCAGCGTACTTAGGGCCAGCAGGACGGCCGCCGCGTTATTGTTAACCACCATGGCCGACTCCGCGCCGGTTAATTTGGCCAATAATCCCTCCAGGGAGGCGTAACGGGAACCCCGCTTGCCGGTATCCATGTTTATCTCCAGGTTGGAGTAACCTCCGGCGATGTCGTTGATTGCTTTTATCGCTCCAGCCGGGAGAACAGCACGGCCTAAGTTGGTATGCAGCACTACTCCGGTAAGGTTTAGAACCCGGCGCAGGTTGGGGCGTTTTTTTATCCTCGCCAGGCTTACCGTTCGGCTGGCTATCAATTCTGTCAAAAACTGCCTCGGTTCATGTTCCCGGGGGGGAGCCAGGCAGCCTTCCCTGATTTCCTCCCTTACCGTCCCGATCACTTCCCTTAAAGTATCCAGTAAAAGAGAGCGCGGCATGCTTGCTGCCAGAGCCTCGATTTCTTCATTATTCAACAATTCGTCTACCGCGGGAATGTGCCTGAGAAATTGGTTGTTGCCGCTTACGGACATGATTACCCTCCTGCATCAACTGTATAAAACATTATATGGCAGCCGCTGGCTTAACGCAAGGGAAACCCGGAACCGAGCCGGGAAAAAGGCGCAACCTTTGTTCGGTTGCGCCGTAACGGCATTACCGTTTGGTCATCAGCCGGTGATTATCAGCGCGTCGGCGGCGCAGGCGCCGCCGCCTTCGGGAAAGACAAGCAGCGGGTTGATGTCCAGCTCGGCGATTTGCGGGAAGTCTTGGGCCAGGCGGGAGACACGCAGGATAATGTCCAAAACGGCCTTGGTGTCGGCGGGAGGCTGGCCGCGCAGGCCTTTCAACACCTTGGCTCCTCTCAGTTCCTCCAGCATGGCGGCGGCGTCCGCTGGCGAAACGGGCACAACCCGCAGGGCGACGTCCTGCAGCACTTCTACGAAAATACCTCCCAGCCCGGCGACCACCGTTGAGCCGAAAACGGGATCCCTGTTGATGCCGACGATCACTTCCGTGCCAGCGGGCAACATTTCCTGGACCAGGACACCTTCCAGGCGGGCATCCTGTTTGTAAGCCCGGGCGTTGGCCATTATTCTGTCAAAGCACTCCCGCACCTCGCCGGCAGAAGTCACATTCAAAATAACACCCCCGGCCTCGGTTTTATGTAAAATATCCGGGGACATTATCTTCATCGCTACCGGATAGCCGATGGCTTCCGCTGCTTGCACGGCTTCATCGGGGCTTGAGGCCAGCGATTCACGGGTGGTGGGTATGCCGTAGGCCCGTAGTACCTGCTTGGCACTGTATTCGGAGAAGCTGGTACCCGGTGGTTTGCCAAGCAGTATCGAAGAGGCCCGCTGTTTGGCATCGGGCGGTATGGCGGGCAATCCGGTGGGAACCTGTTGCCTCGTTTCCGTAAACTGCCTATACTTAGCCAGTGCGGACAGGGCCTTAATGGAAAAGTCAGCTTCCCTGGCAGCGGGGATGAGGTGCTCGTTGAGGAGATTGATCACTTCTCTGGAGACCTGCTCCGGGCCCCATACCAGGTTTAGTACGGTTTTTTGCGCCCGTTTGCCCACCCTGATCATCTGCTCCAGGTTGCTGCGGTCGCCGTGCACCGCCCAGAAGGCAGTTATAAGGATGTCCACGTTGGGATCATTGATCACTATTTCGGCGCATTGCTCCAGCAGGCCCGGCTGGGTCATGATGGCGGAAGTGATGTCCACCGGGTTGGCCGACGAGGCAAATTCCGGCAAAATGTCGTCCAGCTGGGCCCTGGTTTGCTCCTGCAGGTGGACGACTTCCAGGCCGTAATGGGCGCATTTATCGGCTAGCATTACACCGCTGCCGCCGGAGGTGGCCAGTATGGCTGTCCGGTTGCTGCGGGGTAAGTTACCGCCGGCCAATACCGCAAGCATGACCTGAAACTCTTCCAGGCTTTCCACCCGGATAATGCCCTTTTGCTTAAATACAGCATTATATACTTTTTCCGAACCCACCATGGCGCCGGTGTGCGAAGCCGCGGCCCGGGCAGCCACGGGATAGCGCCCCGCCTTGAGCAGCAAAACCGGTTTTTTGTGTTGCAGGGCCAGGTCGGCTGCCTGCAGGAATTTCTGCCCGTCCTTGACCCCCTCCAGGTACCCGCCAATGACTTTGGTATGCGGGTCTAAAGCCATGTAACCCAGGTAATGAGAGAATTCCAGGTCGGCTTCGTTGCCGGTGCTGACAAAGTGGCTGAAACCAAAACCCCTATCCTTGATCATTTCGTAAATGGCTGCACCGAACCCGCCGCTTTGGCTGATAAAACCCAGAAAATCGGGCACCAGCACGCGTTCGGGCAGCTCGGTTATGGCGAAGTTGGCCATCAAGGCGTTCCGCGCACTAAAAATACCCATGCAGTTGGGGCCGCAAATGCGCATGCCGGCTTCTTTGGCCGCGAAGGCGATTTCCTGCTGAAGCCTGGCCCCTTCCGGACCTACCTCAGCGAAGCCCGATGTAAAAATAATGACGCTTTTAACCCCCTTGGTTGCGCAGTCGTGAAGGGCGGGCAGGGTTAGTTTGGCCGGCACCGCTATTATGGCCAGGTCTACCTTGCCGGGTACGTCCCTGAGGGAAGGGTAGCAAGGTAGATCTAACAAGGTTTTATACTTGGGGTTGACGGGGTAGACTTGTCCCTTAAAGCCGCAGCTGGTAAGAGCCACCAGCGGCTGGCCGCTAGGCTTTGCGGGGTTGCTGGAAGCGCCTATGATGGCTATGGATTCGGGCTGAAAGAGGGGCAGCATACTGCTTATTTCTTGTTCCAAAGACTTGTTCATATTTACTCCTCCCTTTTGCTGGTGAATGAATGCTCATTCTCTACACAGAATAATTTTACCATAATCAGGCCCCAGTTGATAAAAAAATCTCCACACTGAGCAAGGTGTGGAGAACTTGCTTATGCCTGTTCCACAAGCGTGTAATCCGTCCTGCGCTGGGCCGGAGTAAAACCGGCGTCCTTAATCACGCGGCGTATTTCTTTCAATCCAACCCGGTAGCTTACCCCCGCCGCGCGCACCACGTTTTCTTCCAGCATGGTGCTGCCGAAATCATTGGCTCCAAAGTTTAATGCCACTTGGGCCATTTTAGCCCCCTGGGTGACCCAGGACGCTTGAATATTTGGTATATTGTCCAGCATGATGCGCGCCATCGCCAGCACCCTCAGGTATAAAGCGCCGCCTGCCGTCTGCCCTCCCAGTTTAGTGTTGCGGGGCTGGAAGCTCCAGGGAATAAAGGCGGTAAAGCCGCCGGTGGCATCCTGCTGTTCGCGCACCCTGACCATGTGCTTTACTTGCTCGGCGGGTGTTTCCACGTGCCCGAACATCATGGTAGCGGTGGTTTTCATGCCCAGCCTGTGGGCTGCGTCCATAACTTCCATCCACTGGCGCCAGCTGATTTTATTGGGGCTGATCAGTTTTCTTACCCGGTCAACCAGTATTTCCGCTCCCCCGCCGGGCAGCGAGTCCAGCCCGGCCTGTTTGAGCTGCGCTAAAACATCGGCCACCGGCAGGCCGGAAAGCCGGGAAAGGTGGACAATTTCCGGCGGGGAAAAGGAATGGATGTGGATGTCATAATTTTTTTTGATGTAACGCAGCATGTCAATAAAAAAGTCTATGTTTAGACTGGGATGCAGACCGCCCTGTATAAGCAGCTCCGTGCCCCCGGCGGCCAGCGTTTCTCGGATTTTTTTGTCGAGCTGGGGCTTGTCAATAACGTAGGCGTCACGGTCGCCAGGCCGCCGGTAAAACGCGCAAAAATGGCAGCCGCACACGCACACATTGGTGTAGTTGATGTTGCGGTCTATTACATAAGTTACTATGCCGTCCGGGTGGAGCTTTTGCCTGATGCGGTTGGCCGCAGTACCCAACGCCAGCAGGTCCGCTTTTTCCATCAACAAGATGCCCTCTTCCAGGGAAAGCCGGCGGCCGGATACGGCTTTTTCCAGCAGGGCGGGGACGTCCTTCATTAAAGCTCACCCCAAATTTTCAACTTGACCCGCTCTTCGATGATGCCGCTCTTGTATGCGTAGTCGAAAAACGTCAACAAGGCCCGGCGTTCATCTTCGCCGAGGCCGTGGTGGATGGTATCGAAGTAATTATCCAGCAGCCCGCGGGGAAGATGCGTGCGGGCATGCGCCTTGTCGACCAGCTCGTTGCGACGGGACAAACCGATCATTTTAGACTGGTAAAGCAGATTGGCGATTTGGTTGACGGTTTCCGGGTTTGCGTTGGCTACCGCCGAACTGACCACCCACACGGCGTAGACCATTTTTTCACCTGTAAATTGTTTCCAGGATTCACCCAGATCGGTAACGATTATGTTTTTATCATGCAGGGCGTAGCGCGCTTGCATGGCATCGTCGCCGATGAGCAGTGCCCCGTCTGCCCCGGCCAACATTGTTTCTAAATGGGGTGGGGTCGGCTGTATTTCCACCTCCACGTGGTAATAATGTTCGAAAAGAATGCGCAATAGTGCCACAGATGTAGCCGAGGAGGTGGTTACGCAAACCTTTTTACCTTCCAGTTCCGTCGGCGGCAAATGGCTAAAAAAAAGTATGCTCTCCACCTTCCCGTCCGCGCTGACGGACATATTGGGCAAAATTAAGCACTTATCAACGTTCCTGGCGTATTCGATGGATGATATGGGCGTGACGTCCAGGTAT
Organism: uncultured Peptococcaceae bacterium; assembly: GCA_913064925.1. GTDB lineage: Bacteria > Bacillota > Desulfotomaculia > Desulfotomaculales > Desulfallaceae > CAJYBN01. The sequence continues at coordinate 10,747 of CAJYBN010000030.1, read as the reverse complement.
CCCTGCAGGAATAATTTATTTAACCGGGCAGGGGTTCCCTTGACCAGCACAAAATCGCCTTCCAGCAACCCTTCTTCCAGGGCGTGATACACCGGCAGGCAGTTTAGATAATCCACTTGGCCCAGGCGCAGGCGAGGCAATTAAAATCCCTCCTTAATCACGTTGTAAAGGGTATCCCTTTGGACCGGGTAGTAACCCGCACTTTTGATCATGTATACCAGTTCTTCCCTCGCCATGTATTGTTCGGTTTCTGCCCCGGCGTCGTGGGCGATTTTTTCCTCGACTACTGTACCGTCCAGGTCATCAACGCCGAAGGACAGCGATACTTGGGCCAGTTTGGGGCCGATCATAATCCAAAAGGCCTTGATGTGGTCGAAGTTATCCAAAAGTAATCGGGCTATGGCCAGGGTTTTTAAATCGTCATGGCCGGTCGTGGAAGTCGTACAGCCCATGCTGCACAGAGCGGTATTTTTCGGGTGAAAAGCCAAAGGTATGAAGGTGAGAAATCCCCCTGTTCGGTCTTGCAACTGGCGTAGGCGGAGCAAGTGGTCCACCCTCTCCTCGATGGTTTCCACGTGGCCGTAGAGCATGGTGGCGTTGGTTCGCATGCCCAGTTCATGCGCGGCTTCGTGAATCGCCAGCCATGTTTCGCCGTCAATTTTTTTGGGGCAAATTATTTGGCGTACCCGGGGCGCAAATATTTCCGCCCCTCCCCCGGGCAGCGAGTCCAGGCCCGCGTCGCGCAACGTGCTCAATACTTCCCGGTAAGTCATGCCGTGCATCCTGGCCAGGTACTCCACTTCCACAGCCGTCAAGGACTGTATGATCGCATGTGGCAGCCTGCGGCGTACCATCCTGAGCATTTCCACGTAATAGTCAAGCTTCAAGTCGGGGTTCAGCCCGCCGACAATGTGTATTTCAGAAATGTTTTGGTCTGCACATGCCGCAATTTTTTGCTCAATTTCTTCCAGGCTAAGCACATAAGCCCCCGGGCTATCCGCGTCGCGTCCGAAGGCGCAAAGCCTGCACCTGTTGACGCAGATATTGGTGTGGTTGATATGCCGGTTGACGATGAAATATGTTTTTTTGCCGTGCTTTCTTTCTCGTACCATGTTGGCCATTTTACCGATTTCCAACAGGTCGTGGGAACGGAAAAGCGCGATCCCGTCTTCGCGCGATAACCGTTCACCTTTTTCTACTTTGTTGGCAATGGCCTGGAGGGTGTCATTTGTCTTAAGCATAAGCCCATCTCCTTATTAAAAAACGCTTATGGGAAAAATGATATCCAGCAGGGTGAAGCAAAACAACACTACGCTCAAAGCACCATTTAAGTTGAAAAAGGCTACACCTGACCGGCTCAGGTCGTCGGGGGAAACAAGCCGGTGCTGGTAAAAAAGCAGCATCACCGCAATGGTTAGACCTATTAAATAAAAAATTCCAAGGTGCATGATGATGCCAGTGGCCAAGAAAAAAAGCGGCGCCAGGACGTGGAAAAAAGAGGAAATGCTCAGCGCCTTGGCGATACCGAAACGGGCGGGTATGGAGTGAAGCCCGTGCTTCCTGTCGAAAGCAAAATCATCACAGGCATATATGATATCAAAACCCGCAACCCAAAAAATTACGCCCGCCCCCAATAATGCAGGCGCGATATGAAAACTGTCGGCTATGGCAATCCACGCGCCCAGGGGTGCCAGTCCCAAGGCCAGTCCCAAAAACAGGTGGCACGTCCAGGTAAATCTTTTGGTAAATGAATAAAAGGACAATACCGCCACCGCCAGTGGAGACAGGCGGAAAGCCAGGGACGAAAGCTGGTAGGCCGATAACAAAAGTAAAGAGAAGGACAGGAACACCCATACCCATACTTGTTGCACAGTAAGCAGCCGCCTGGGTAAGGCGCGGTTGGCGGTGCGCGGGTTAAGGGCATCAATGTGCCTGTCTATGATACGATTCAGGGACATGGCCGCTGTACGGGCGCCTACCATGGCAGCGGTAATCCAAAACAAATCGCTGCTGCCGGGCACTCTTTTATCTACCAGCAGTGCACCCATATATGCAAAGGGAAGCGCAAAAACGGTATGTTCAAAACGAATCATTTCTAAAAATATTTTCGTTTTATTTATTATCGCCAATGCCAAGGCTTTGCCACTTCCTATCAACCAACTTTTTTATTTCCGGGCTCATGACGATATCAGATGGCCATTCTCGCGTGTGGCCCTCCTCTTTCCACTTGATGGTGGCGTCTATCCCCATTTTGGACCCGTAAAGGGGCAACGGAGAAGCGTGATCCAGTGCGTCGAGGGGCCCGTCAACTATCATCACGTCTCTGCGCGGGTCGATGTTGTTAAATACGCGCCACATGACTTCGGACAGGTTTTGCACGTCAACTTCGGCGTCGACCACGATGATAAGTTTGGCTAGCATCATTAGGCCCATGCCCCACAATGCACACATCACTTTGCGGGCGTGGCCGGGATAACTCTTGCGTATGGATACAATAACACAGTTGTGAAAGACACCTTCCGGCGGCATGTTTATATCAACTATTTCCGGCAGCTGTAAGCGCATTAGGGGCAAAAATATACGCTCGGTGGCTTTTCCCAAAAAGGCGTCTTCCATCACCGGGCGGCCCACGATGGTTGCAGGATAGATGGGATCTTTGCGCCGCGTAATGCAGGTCAAGTGAAATACCGGGTAATGATCTGCCAGGGAGTAATACCCGGTATGGTCGCCGAAAGGCCCTTCCAGCCTGGTCTCTCTCGGGTCGACGTAACCTTCTAAAACGATTTCGGCCCTGGCTGGAACTTCCAGGTCTACCGTTTCGCATTTTACCAGTTCCACCGGTTCTTTGCGTAAGAAACCAGCCAGGAGCAACTCATCGATACCGTGCGGCAGCGGCGCGGTGGCCGCATAGATGGTGGCCGGGTCGGCGCCCAGGGCCACGGCAACGGGCATCTTGGCCCGGTTTTTACGGTAGTGTTCGGCGGCGTCCTTGTGTATGTGCCAGTGCATGCCGGTGGTCCGGTGGTCATACACCTGCATTCTGTACATGCCCATGTTGCGGCGGCCGGTTTCGGGATCGCGGGTGAATACCAGGGGGAGTGTGATAAACGGGCCGCCGTCTTCCGGCCAGCAATGCAGAACGGGCAGTTCAGACAGCGAGGGTTTGTCTTTGATGATTACCTCTTTACAGGGCCCGGTTCGCACCAGTTTGGGTAGAAAGGATGACAATTGAGCCAGCTTGGGCAGCGCCTTCAACTTGTCCATCAAGGTGCTGGGTAGTTCAGAAGGCTGGAGCAGTTTCACCAGTTCCTGGCCCAAGGTGTCCAGTGAATCTACCTCCAGGGCCAGCTGCATGCGTTCCAAAGAGCCAAACGCGTTAGTTAAAACCGGTATATTGTAGCCTTTAACATTTTCAAATAAAAGGGCAGGACCGCCCTGCTTGCAAACCCTGTCGGTGATTTCGGTGATTTCTAGGTAAGCGTCTACTTCGATGGAAATTCTCTTTAAGAGGCCTTTTTTTTCCAGCCTGTTAACAAAGGCATGCAAGTCCGCGTAAGCCAATGGTTATACCCTTCCTTTACGGTTACATTTTTGTTCCCACATGTACGGATACTATGCCGCCGGTAAGCTCGTAACAGCGCGCGTCCGGCAGGCCAAGTTCCACAAACAGATCGCGTATTTCATCTTGGTGAGGAAAATCCTTGAGTGAATTGGGAAGATAGCTGTAAGGACCTTCCTTGCCGATGCCCAAACGCCCGAGCACGGGCACCAGGTAGTTGAAATAAAGGTAATACAATTGCTTAAAGACGGGGACACTGGGCTTGGATAGTTCCAGAGAAAGCACCTTACCCCCCGGTTTAACCACGCGCCGCATTTCAGATATGGTTTGCTTGATGCTCGGCACGTTTCTCAGGGCGAACCCAATGGTTGCGCAGTCGAAGGAGTTATCCGCAAAGGGAAGCTCTACGGCATTGCCTTGGACAAGTTTAATTGTACCGGCATAAGGGGTTTTGTTGATGTTTTCCACGGCCCGGGACAGCATGTTCTCACAAAAATCCAACCCGACCACTTTGCCCTGCAGGCCTGCCAGTTTGGCTAGCTCGATGGTTAGCATGCCGGTGCCGCAGCATACGTCCAAGGCAGTGCCACCTGGCTGCAGCCCGGAACGTTGAACGGTAAACCGCCGCCAGTACTTGTCCTGGTTGAAGCTGAGCAAGGTGTTCAACAAATCGTAACGATGAGCTATGGAGGAAAAAATGTCATGCACGTACTCTTCCTTATTGCGGAACCGCCCGGGTACTTGTGTCAATACCTATACACTCCCTGCTATACCACCATGCGCTGCACAATAGCGTTTTCTTTGGTAAGTAATGTAAGTAGCTTGGCCAGGCAATTGTTGTCCTCATTTTGAGGTAACCTTTCCAACAAAGATGCTGCTGCTGTTAAGTACCGGTCGACCTGCTTTATAGTTGCGCCTCTTTCCAACATGCCATATGACATGCCCAGATGCAAGCCGAAATCGTACATTAATTGCCGGTCACCGTCACCGGCGCCGCCCAGGTCAGCACCCAGGTATGTACAACAGGCGAACAGTTCCGCGGTTTCACCCCGCACGATGTCGGAGGATAAGGACTTCCCCTCGGCAAGCTTGGCGCCGGACAATTTGGCGCTTAATATCCCGCACCTGTTGATGCTGCATATTAAGTCGGCCAGTTTGGCGAGGTAACGGACAATGCCGGCATCGCACAGGGTGGTAAAAAATTTACCGTAAAGATAATCGCCTACCAAAACGGGAAACTGGTACGCCAGGCGGCTGTCCGCAGGTTTTTCCTTAGCTGCGCTGCTCTCCCAAACTCCTAAGTGCACCCTGGAAGCCAGGTATATGAACTGCAGCACGCCCGCCAGGGCGATTGTTTGTTCAGTGACCGGGCCAAACAGGCGATTGCTGAGAATGACAATACCTGGCCGCAAATGCAAATCAAAATAATTTAAATTTAGTGGTACAAACTGGTTAATGGGGCAGGCCTTGATCTGAAAATGTTTTTGCATCAATAATGCAACCTTGCGCAATTCCTCGTCAATATGCCGAAAAATCTGCATGGGCGGGGAAAGACCTCCTTTAGCTTAAACAATATTATATTCGTTACAAGCGGGTTATTTCCTCCCGGGGGCGCACTTTTCCCATAAAAAGCAAATGACCTTGCTGTTTGTTCTGGCCACAAACAAGCAAGGTCATGCTAATCCTCACCTAAGTTGGTACTAATAAAAATCCCTCCTAAATATTTACGGCTTCCTTAATCATAATATCCGGCAGGATCCCGCGTTTTGTCTCTTTTGCGGTCAAATGCTTGGCACGAAATTGCTCTGAAAGGTAGTTGCATGCATCCCAAGGATCCACTTTGTCTCCGCAAGTAAAAACGTCCACCGCTGCGTAACCTAGTTCGGGCCAGGTGTGAATGGCCAGGTGGGACTCGGAAATAACCACCACTCCGCTGACCCCCTGAGGGCTGAATTTATGGAATACACACTCTCTTACCTCGGCGCCTGCTTCCAACGCTGCATTGACCATTATTTTTTCCACTTTGCCGATGTCGTTTAGAATGTCGAACTCGCATCCATAAATTTCAGCAAGTACATGGCGGCCCAAAGGTTTCATTCTAATTATCTCCCCCTTTGTTTATTAGTTTTTTGGCACCGGCAAGGGCCAAGGAATTGCCGATTACCAATCAAAATCAATTTTAACACAAAATCTGTTATTGTCAACAAAATTTTCACCATAGATATCGTTTTTATTAATTACTTTTGATTTATGATCTCAATCTATGTTTTTCTCATGTTTTCTTGTTAACACAATTTATCAGGCTTCCGATACCGGCAAATTTTATTTCCACTTTGTCGCCGGGAGAGAAGCTGTAGACCCTGAAAGAGGTGCCTGTAAGAATCACGTCACCGGGTTTTACGTTATGACGCGGGAAATTAAGCTCACACTGCCCGTCCTTTTTCTGCAGGTTGCGCGCCCCGCAACCACCACCCTTTCGTTTTCCACAAAGCCGTGAACAATTTTACCGTTTTTACTGAACCTTCGTATTTTCATCATTATTATATTCCATTATATTCCTCTCCATGTTTTATGCGTAAATGGCGTATTGCCAGGTAAAGTAAAGGGGGCGCGCCGAAAATCATGGTGGTGGCCGCGGCAACGATGCCGGAATCGTTACAAAAAAGAGCCGTTATGCTGGCGGTTACGATACCGATGAACCCCTTGTAAACGTCCGGATATCGGGAGCTGATGGTGTGAATTACCCCGGTGGGGCGATAAAAAAGTATTGCCAGGGTGCCCAGGCTGATTAGAAAAATGCGGCTCCAAATGGTATACCTGATCAGTTTTATGTTCATGTTGATTTTACGGCTGGCGATGTTAATTATTTCGCCCGGACCGTTTTGCAGTATTAATGCCGCTGTGCGGCCTATGTGCGACTGGCTTGCTACGGGACGCTGCAGGTCATAAACTGCAAGGGCCATGATGAATAAACCTATGGCGGCTACGATTTTCAATAGCGTGCGGGCATTAAACCTGACCCCGGCCAATAACAGAAAGGTTACCAGGAAAGATGCCAGGCCGGCCAGCGACCCGCCCACGTTGGTCCCCAGCTGCGGGGCAGCCATGACGTAAAGAGTTACCAGATAGTATAAACCTACAACCGGCAATATCAACCTCTTTTTGCCGGCCAGGCGGCTAACCAGCGTCGTTGTACCCATTATGGTAGAGCCCAGCAATACTCCCATGTACTCGTTACCAATACCGTAAAACCTGGCTCCCACAATGGGGTCGTAACCTAAAAGGGAACATTTTTGCATGGGTGCGCCGAATAAAAGATCAACGACAATAAACAGCGAAGTTAGCAAGCTGACTAAAATAAATGGATCGAGCTCGTGTTCGTAACTCTTGAGCCACAGATGCAAAACAACCGTAATAATTGCTGTAACGGTGATTAGTTCTCCCACCAGCGCCGTTATTGAAGGATGCGGCAGCGGAGCTATCAGCAGCAGCGCCAAGGGAACGGATATGACCGCCAGCAGCAGGGGCTTTAAGGTTTTCATTAAGTTATCCCGCCGGGGCAGAAAAATGGCCGCCAGGGACATACCCACCAGAATGATTTGCATTAGAACGTAATTGCGCAATATCGGCGGTCGCGCCCGGTAAGTCAGTTCAAGGTTTGCATAAAGCGAAGCTAATTTGGGCAGCACGTTATTAGCCGGGATAAACTGCATTACCCGGCCGGACATTTGGGCCGGTACGTCTATGCCGAAATAGTGCAGCACCGTAGGGGCCAGGTCTGTGTTTTTCACAATGCCGGGCCGCCTGGTGGTGGGAGAGGTAAGCAACCCCGGCTTTGTATTGCCGCCCACCACGATAACCGGAGTTAGGTAGTTGTAGCCGGTAACGTAATCACCGCGCGGGGTTGGTGAAACGATGATCAGCAGGTTGTGCTGCAGGTCGATCCGCTGCACGGCTTTTTCAATGAAGGCCGCTATGGCGGCAATGGTTTGCCTGCGCCTAGCCTGTAGAACTTCGTCTTCCAGGGCAGACCCGGCTCTGGCCAGCCTTTCCAGGTCCCCCAATTCTATCACGGTGAAGCCCGGCCCCTGCTTACGGGAAAAAGCGGCATCCAGCAGCATGTTGTAATTGGTGCGGTATCGCCCGGGAAAATCCACATCCTGTACAAGGGTCTGCTGTCCTACATCGCCGCTTTGGACGATTCCCTCTTTGTTCATGGCCAACCCCACGGCGGGCCTGTAGGGAGTATTTAAGTAATCGGCGTTGCCTAGAATTTGTACCGGCACCCCTTGCTTTTTCAGCAATGAGCACAGGTAACCGGGTACCGCCGAATATGGGTTGTTAAGATTTAACTTATTTATGCGGGCGATTTCCAACTGCAATACGGCACCAGGCGGCGACTCGCGCCCGGTTCTTTGGCGGTAAATTTCTGCTGCTGGCACGCCTTGCATCGTTTCCCAGGCGTTCATTCCGGCATCCGCGGTCCCGTGCGCGTTCACCGGCGCGCCCGCGCCGATGGTGGCGTATGTACTGTCCGGGGTCATGCTGCCGTTCACGCTAGAACTCATCAATCCCAGCGCCGCTTTACCTGTCAATTCGGTGAACAAGTCCGCATGCTCCATCAGGTCATGCAGCGTCAGCCGGTCTACGCTGATTACGTAACAGCAGCCCGGAGCGGTAATGCTGGCTATGTTTTGCCTGTTGAACGCACCCAACTGGTACGACGGCGGTATTTTACCCGGCCCGCTGCTTCTGGACGGCGGCAGCACTGCGATCACTAAAAAAATGAAGACGAGTATGGCTAACAACAGCCACAAATATGGTTTGCGCATATTTCTATTATAACAAAAATCACCAATAATTAATGATTAATAATGTATTCTCCCTTTTTATGCCATAAAGCTTTGCGCTGCAACAAGCTATGATAAAGCTGCACAACTTGTTCCACCATTTTTCCGGCGTCGAACTCCCGCAGTACCTTTTGCCTAGCTCGAGCTCCCAGCTGCCGGGCCCATTGCGGGTGGTCAAGCAAGCGGGCGATACCTGAAGCCAGTTGCTCCGGATTGCCCGGTGTTACCAAAATCCCGCAATCTCCGTCGGTGACGACTTCTGGGATCCCTCCCGCCGAGGAAGCTACCACTGGTAGGGCGCAGGCCATGGCCTCGAGCAGCGACAGCGGCAGTCCCTCGGTCAGGGAAGGCAGGACAAACATGTTCATGGCTGCATATGCTTCCGCTGTATTTTTTATTGTGCCGGTAAAAGTAAAAAGATTCTCTAAATTCGCTGCACGAATTTGCTCCTGCAAAGATTTTTTTAAAGGGCCGTCACCGACAATTAAGAAATGCAGGTTGCACCTGGGTACCAGCATCGCGGCGGCTTGCACCAGCACACTTAACCCCTTTTGCGGTGCCAGGCGAGCCACAGTGCCCAACACGGTTCGGTTGGCAGGTATGTTCCATTGCCGTTTGAACTTTTCCCGCTCAGCGGTGAAATCCAAGCGAGCGTAATTAATGCCGTTGCGAATAACGGTTATCTTGCGGGCGGGTATTTTTTCCATCACCGTTATTTCCCGGCGCAGTGCCTCGGAAACAGTTATGATACCGTCTGTAACAAGGGATAAAAGGTATTCGGTTAAAATAATCAGGTTATTCTTCCACTGCGGTAGGTTGTTATGTATCACCGAGTTATGCACAGTGTATACAGAGACGGGTACCCCGGCGAAGATTGAGGCGGGCCGGGCGATCAAGGCAGCTTTGGCCCCGTGCGAGTGCACCAGGCTGATGCGCAGACTGCGCATGTATTCCACTAGCATTTTTAAGGCCAGAAAGTCCTGGCGGGGAGCAATTGTGCCGGCCAGGGGCAGGGGTAGTACCTTGACGCATGACGATCGGAGTTTTTCCGCTAGCGGGCTGTGCTGCGGACATGCCACCGCCACAGCAAAATATTTGCTGATGCCGGTAGATAGCGTAACGATATGTTTACCTATACCGCCTTCCGTGGGCCTGACTACCAGCAATACCTTTGGCTTTTGCGGCAAAGAAGACACCCCCGGCAGTTAAACAAAGACACGACCAAGAAAACGTTGCCGTGCCAGATTGATCCGTTATTAATTAAGGGTTATGGCATCGGTAGGGCATGATTCCGCAGCCTCGGATGCCAGTTCCTCCAGTTCGGCCGGTACCTCGTTCTTTACGGCTTGTGCTTTTTCATCATTATTCCATTCAAATACCTCTGGGCAGGTATCGATACATGCCCCGCAACTAATGCACAAATCCTGGTCAACTTCCACATGCAATGTTAATGCACCTCCCGGCAATATACTTGCTAAAACAGTTATAGTTTGGCTTTGAAATTAGAAAAATATGCTTTGGCGGCTTGATATTCTTTTGTTGTTGACAACGGGCACATGATACGGGAATAATAATTACGAGGTGAAAAATTGGCCAGACAAGTGGAAGAACGAACGAAAAGAAAATTGTTGCTGTTGCTGATTTTAGCACCGGGTATTTTTTTCCTTGCCTACTGGGCAATCTTCCATCCTGGTGCTGATGTGATAACCGAAAGGGTTCAGCCCCCGGAAAGATACGTTGCGCTGGGGCGGGGAATAGTAGTGGAAGGCAAAAGTTATACGGTACGCGGGGGGAGCAAAATATTTACGGATGTTCTTCAGCTTTCCGATCATAACGTGGCCGTGGCTGAACCGGGAAGGATTTTTGCCGGCTTATGCCTGAACACCAAAGCAAATGCGGCCGATACGGAAGTAGAATTAATTAACGAACAGGGAAAAGCATATGCGCCTCTTGCAGTAAAGAGGGAGGTCATTGTACGCAATTTCGGGTTTGATGAAAACGATGATTATTTGTTCATGTTCAAGGTCGATGCGAACTCGAAACGATACTATTTTCGCGTTAATAAAGACCCGCGTCTAACCTGGTTGGTTGTCGACCGGTAATAATAAGCACGCGGCCGTTTGTTTTAGCGAGCAGTTTGCAAAACATTTTCCGGGACCGGTGGGCGTCGCTGGCATTTCTGCCTTATGTCGACGATCAGCTCTACCCACCTCCGGTGTTTATTTTTATTAATTAAATTCACGACCTCACCCTGTCAATGTATTTCATTTGTTTAGGAAATTGGGGGGAGCGCGAGGGGGCTGTAATCCCGCCCAATTCATTGGGCGGATACACGGAC
>CAJYBN010000029.1 GCA_913064925.1 uncultured Peptococcaceae bacterium | reverse complement strand
TAGTTGCTCGCGACCGCCGGCAGCGCGGCCGCCGAAACCATGATGATCGGCACGCCGCTGGTCATCGCCCGCGTGGGCGGGCTGAAGGAATTTTTCATGTTCGGCGACGTGGGCCTGGCGGTTGAGCCGGGGGATACCGGAGGTCTAGCGGAGGCCATTGACAGGCTGGCCGCCGATGTGGAACTGGCCCGGGAGCTGGGCTGCCGGGCACACCGTGTGGCCGTGAAGTATTTCAATCTTACCCGGCATATTAAGAGGCTGATAGAGATATTCAGCCTTTTTTGTCGCCGACATTACCTGCGGAGTTTACCCTAAAAGCGTAAGCCGGGCGGCGGTACCGCCGGCCCCCTTAACGGCAAGCTTAATCTACCGCCGTCATTTGCGCGCAAGGAGAGTGATGCAGGATTAAAATCTGTGTTCTGGTCAACGGCAGCGCGGACAGCGCCATGGGATACAGGGCCCGGGGGTTGTTTGCCAATCAAGTCGCGGCGGGGCGGGCCGTTATTCTGTACCGGGAGCGGGGGAAACTCACCGCCCTGTTTGTTTTTCTCAGGCAAGTTTTTGACCTGCGGCCCGGCTTGATTTATGTGCTGAACATAGGCTGCGCCGGCGCCGGGTGCGCTTTATTTTACCGCCTATTGTTCAGTATCCCTTATGTGATCGACACCGGGGACCTGTTGTATGAAATGGCTGTGCTGACCCGCCAGGGAAATTGTCTCTACAGGCAATTTTTACGGATATGCGAGTGGTTGACGCTGAAACTGTCCGCCTGGATAGTGGTCCGGGGTTCCGAGCATGTTTCCTGGCTGCGGCGGCGGGGCTACAGGGCATACTTGATTCCGGACGGTATCTGGCCCGGCCATTCCAGGCCGCTGGATGTAACAAATTGGCGCAGGCAGCTGGGCCTGACCGATCAGTTCGTGGTGGGGGTGGTGGGCTCTTGCCGGTGGTCTCCGGCCCTGGATTGGGCCTATGGGCTGGACCTGGTGGAAATCATGGCCCACCTCAAACAATACCCCGTCCGCGGCATCATGGTCGGCGATGGAGACGGGCTGGCCATGGTAAAGGAAAGGGCGCAACGGGCGGGAGTTGAGGAAAGGATTCTTTTCGTGGGCCGGGTGTCCTACAGCCAGCTGCCCCGCTGGATCAACCTGTTTGATTTTGCCCTTTCCACGCAAAACAACACCCCGGCCGCCCGGGTAAGAACTACGGGCAAGCTGCCCGAGTACCTGGCCTGCGGCAGGTACGTGATTGCCTCCCGGGTGGGCGAGGCCGCCAGGCTGCTGCCGCCGGAAATGCTGGTGGAATACATAGGCCGCCGGGATCACACCTATGCCGGCAGGGCGGCGGGTAGGATCGCCCGGGTGATTACCCGGCAGAAGAAGCCGCCGCTTTTTTTTCCGGGCGGGGTAAAAATAGCCAGGGAAAACTTCGACTATGCATTGCTGGCCCGGCGGCTAAGCCAATTGATCTGGAGTGAAAGGGATGATGAAACAACTCAGGGAGCGGGGCAAATTAACCTATGAGTGGATACCACCGGGGGTGGAAAGGCTGCTGGACCTGGGCTGCGCCGCCGGTCACGACACAGCCTGGTTTTCCCGCAAGGCTCAAGCGACTTACGGGCTGGACTGCAGCGAAAGTGCCATTGCCGAGGCGCGCCGGAACTACCCCGGGATTACCTTTATCCACGGGAGTTCCACCAGCCTGCCTTTCCAGGACAACTTCTTTGACGCGGTTACCTTTATCGAAGTCCTGGAGCACCTGCCATACCGGGATGAAAAGCCCACCATCCGGGAAATACACCGGGTGCTGAAACCCGGGGGCGTTTTAATTTTGTCCACGCCCCACAAGGGTTTGTTTTACTTCCTGGACCCCCTGGACGCCAAGTTCAAAATTTACCGCTTGGGCAAATTCATTACCGGCACCGAAAAATACGACCGGCTGTTTGCCGGGTATTACGGGGGTTTAAAGGGACACAAACATTATACCCTGGCAGAGGTACAAAACCTGCTGGCCGGTTATTTCAGCATCGAACGGGTTTACAGAAATTCCCTGCTGTTGCATCCCTTGAGCACGTGGATTTACCTGATTAAGGAAAAAATGGGCCTAAAAAGCAGGCTGCTGGATAAATTTCTCCAGTTTTTAAGCGATTTCGACTATTCCTGCCGGTACGGCAGGCTTGCTTATAACATGCATATCCTGGCCAGAAAGAACGGGATTGGCCCATGAAGATACTGATGTCGGCGATAACCTGTTTTGACGCTGAACCCGGGGGGCTGAGCAGGTACTTTATGGAGATAGCCCGGGGACTGTCCGCCGGCGGCAATGAAGTTACGGTTCTGGTGCTGGGGGAGGCGCCGGGAGCAAAAGCGCCTGCCGGGACGCTGCGGGTGCGCCGGGTGCCCGGGGCGAGTTTGCCCGCCCGGGTGATTAATTTTTACCGGGCGCTGGTTTCCGAGTTACGGGGCAACAAGTACGATGTTTACAACCCGCATTTTGCCTTGTACGTGTTTGGGCCCATGCTGGCGGGACGGTTAAAAAAATGCCCCGTGGTTTTTAATTTTCAGGGGCCCTGGTCGGGGGAGGCAGGGGTGGAATTGAGCGGCGGGTCAGGGGGGCTTTCGCTGCCCGGCAGGATTGTTTGTGCCATGAAAAAGTTCGTGGAAGAGTTTGTCTACCGCAGGTGCGACAGGTTAATCGTTTTGAGCCGGGAGTTCAAGCAAATCCTGGTGGAGGAATACGGCGTGGCCCCCGCCAGGGTAGTGGTGCTGGCCGGCGGTTGTGATGTCAACAGGTTTGTTCCCGGGAACAAAGGGGAAGCGCGGCGGGCCCTGGGCCTGCCCCGGTCGCCAAAAATCGTGTTTACCGTCCGGCGACTGGTAAACCGTACGGGCATAGACCTGCTGATCAAAGCGATGCCAATATTAAAGCGGCACAACCATAACTGCCTGCTGGTGGTGGGCGGGGACGGGCCGCAAAAACCAGGGCTGGAAAACCTGGCCCGGGAGCTGGGCCTGGCCGGCGCAGTTATTTTTACCGGGTACATACCCGAAGAAGATTTACCCCTTTTTTACCGCGCGGCAGACGTGACGGTAGTTCCTTCACTGGCCTTTGAGGGGTTCGGCCTAGTCACCGTGGAGGCCCTGGCCTGCGGGGTGCCGGTGGTGGCAACTCCCGTGGGGGGCAATGTGGAAATTTTATGCCGATTAGAGCCCAGGTTGCTCTCCCGGTCCGTCAGCGCCGAAAGCCTGGCGGAAAAAATCAACGGCGTGCTGGCGGGGGAGGACTGGGTTCCCGACCCCCACAGGTGCAGGAATTTTGCGGTGCAAAATTATTCCTGGTCCAAAATAGCCCGGGACGTGCTGGCGGTTTTTCAAGCCGAAGCCAACAAAAGGCAGTCCGGTTGATATGTGCCGGTAAATCAACCGGTTGGCTGGCAGGGCCGGTGTTTCCCGCCAGCGACCGGCCCGGGAAAAGCATAACCCGGAAAACCATTGACAGGAGGAATTAAGTGGAGGAGGACCTTACGTGCACGGAAAAAGCGCTTTAATAACCGGCATCACCGGCCAAGACGGCTCGTACCTGGCGGAATGGCTCCTTTCCCGGGGTTACCGGGTCTACGGCCTGGTCAGAAGGAGCAGCACGGAAAACCTGGAACGCATCGAGCATCTCAAGGAGCAAATTAATTTAATTTCCGGCGACCTGCTGGACCAGAAATCTTTGATCGCCGCCGTAGAAACCGCCTGCCCCGATGAAGTATATAACCTGGCGGCCCAGTCTTTTGTACCGGTTTCCTGGCACCAGCCCGTGCTGACGGCCGAATTGACGGCGCTGGGGGTAACCAGGATGCTGGAGGCAATCAGGACGGTAAACGACAAGATCAGGTTTTACCAGGCCTCCAGCAGCGAAATGTTCGGCCGGGTACAGGAAGTACCCCAGACCGAAAAGACGCCCTTTTATCCCCGAAGCCCGTACGGTGTGGCTAAAGTTTACGGTCACTGGATTACCGTTAACTACCGGGAAAGTTACGGGATGTTTGCCTGTTCCGGCATCCTGTTCAACCACGAGTCGCCCCGCCGCGGCCTGGAGTTTGTTACCAGAAAGATCACCAACGCAGTGGCCCGCATCAAGCTGGGGCTGCAGGACCGGCTGGTACTGGGCAACCTGGAGGCCAGGAGGGATTGGGGCTACGCCGGGGATTACGTGAAGGGAATGTGGCTCATGCTGCAGCAGGAAACCCCCGGCGATTATATCCTGGCCACCGGTGAAACCCATACCGTGCGGGAATTTGTAAAAATTGCCTTTGAACACGTGGACCTGGATTATGAAAAGTACGTGGTGATAGACCCTAGGCTTTTCCGGCCCGCGGAAGTTGACCTGCTGCTGGGCGACCCCTCCAAGGCAAGGGCCGGGCTGGGCTGGCAGCCCGAGGTATCTTTTGAGCAGCTGGTAAAAATGATGGTGGACGCGGACCTGGCCCGGTGGGGGAAAAAAGTGTAAAGCGGTTGAGATGCGTGCGTGAATCCGCGGCTGGTGAGGGGGTATCCCTGTTGCAACAGGAGGTTTCCGGCAAGTTGACGGCGGCACTGTTGTTGGCCGGCGGAATTGGCGCCGGCGTTTTGTCTATTTTCCCGGGACAGGAAAGAATGATAATTGCTTTTTTGCTTTTGCTGGCTCTGGGTAGCCTGGTGGTGCGCAACCCCCTGCGGGCGGCATTTATGCTTTTAATTTTTTTATCCACGCTGGGGTTTTTCCGGCGCCTTTTAATTTCTGTGTCCGGCATTGCGGCCTATGACCCCCTGGTGTTGATTCCGCCGGCGGTAGTCGGGTTGCTGTTTATGGTGTCGGTATGGAAGGCCGAGGACGTTTTTAACTCGCTCCTGGCCCGCCTGGTGGGCATGTTGATGATTGTTATCATATACCAGGTATTTAACCCGCTCCAGGGCGGCTTGCCGGTGGGGCTGGCCGGGACCATTTTTTTTCTCACCCCCTTGTGCTGGTTTTATATCGGCAGGCGATATCTGGGCACGGAGGCCTTTACCGTGCTGGAAAGGATACTGATCGGCATGGGCCTGGTATGCGGTGTTTACGGCCTGTGGCAAAACATGGTGGGCTTTTTCCCCTTCGAGGAAGCCTGGGTGGAAGCTGTCCGGCACAAATACGTGACGCTGGTGGTCTACGGGAAAACCAGGGCTTTTTCCACCTTTGCCAGCTTCACTGAATTCACCAACTTCATGTCCGTGATACTGGTGCTCAGCTGCTCAAAGCTTTTGTTCCGGGCTGGGTCCTGGCCGTTGTTCCTGTTGCTGGGCGCGGTAGCCATGGCATGTATCGTTTATTCCGGCATGCGCGGCACGGTGGTCATGTTCATTTTGTCTGCCATGGCGGTGGCCGCCGTTCGCCATTACCGGCGGCCCTTGAGGATCATTTTGAGCATCACCGTGATTTTGCTTTTGCTGTCGGTTTTTCTTGCCCTCATCGGCAACTTGGAATTTTCCCCCGAAAGCGCCCCCGTTGCGGAGCACCTGGTGGGGGGCCTGACGGACCCCCTGAATCCGCAAAAATCTTCCCTGGTGCACCACGTGGATTCTATGCTGCGGGGTATGCGCATCGGAACCGCAAATCCGCTTGGTTTTGGGACCGGCAGCACCAACCTGGGCGGCGACAAGTTCAGGGGCATTAACCTGAGCGCGGAAGTGGACCTGGTGGACACCTTGATGGCCACGGGCTGGGCGGGGGGCATCATCTACCTGGCCGTGGTGGGGTTGGTTATCTGGCAGGCCGTCAGGTTAAACGCGATGTTTCCGCACAACTACCAGTTCTGCATGGTGCTGTGGATCCTGTTGTTTTTGGGGGGGCAGTGGCTGAACGGGGGTAATTACTTTTTATCCAGCCTGGTTTGGTTGCTGGCGGGCTGGCTGGACGGGAAACATGATGAGATAGCCCGGGGTAAGCGGACCGGCCCGGGGAGTGAGGGTACGTGAAAATCGCCCTGGTAACCCATCACGTGTTTAAAAACGACGGGCAGGGCCGGGTTAACTTTGAGCTGGCCCGCTACCTGGCCGGACGGGGCCACGATGTGCACCTGGTTGCCCACGGTGTGGCGGATGAGCTCTTAGACACACCCGGCATCACGGCGCTTCTGCTGCCCCGTTGCATCGAGCGGCCTAACCCGGCCAAAAATATACTTTTTCTCCGGCAGGCCGATGGGTTGCTGAAAAAGGGCTGCTTTGACATCATTCACGCCCACGGCGGGGTGGTATCGGTAGAGCATCACGTTAACACGGCCCATTTTGTACACAGCTGGTGGCAGCATTCCCCTTTCGGCGCCCGGTCGGAGGGCGTTTACCTCAGGCTTGCTACCCGGCTATATGCTGGGCTGGAAAAAAAGTCCTACGCCCGGGCCCGGGTGGTGGTAGCGGTTTCCCACAAAGTTAAAAGGGAGCTGGTGCAGTACGCCGGGGTAAACGGGGATAAGATCAGGGTGGTTTACAACGGCATCGACAGCGGGGAGTTCAGCCCCGCCGGCAGGCCGGCGGCACGGGAAGCCGTACTGAAAGCATGGAATATTCCCCCCGGCAAATTTGTCATTTTGTTTGCCGGGGACCTGCGCCATGACCGCAAGGGAATCTCTTCGCTGCTGGAATGCCTGACCCGCCTGGAGGTGGATTATCATGCCCTCATCCTGGGCAGCCCCGCCGGCAGCCCCTTTGTGGGGAAGGCGCTGGAAATGGGGCTGGGCGACAGGATCACCTGGGCGGGGTTTCAGAAAAACATCAGCAGCTATATGCGGGCGGCCGACGTTTTCGTTTACCCCACGCGGACCGATTCTTTTCCCACCGTTGTGATGGAGGCGCTGGCTGCGGGAACGCCGGTGGTGGTACCGGGTGCAAAACATTGCGGCGTGAGCGAGTTGCTGCAGGATAAAGAAACTGCCCTGCTGGTGGATAATCCCTGGGACGCCCGGCAGATAGCCGGGCAGGTGAATTTGCTGGCCCGGGATCAAATGCTGTGGCAAAAATTGTCCGGCGCGGGCCGCCGGCTGGCCGAGCAGATGCCCTGGCGCAGGATGGCGGAACAATATGAGCGCATTTACCTGGAATTGCTGCTGCGGAGGGATTAGCGTGAAAGTTTTACATATCAGCCCCACCTACTTTGCGGATGATTCCGTCATCGGGGGCGGGGAACGATATGCCGAATCCCTGGCCAGTGCCTTGAGCGACAGGGTTGAGACAACCTTTCTGGCCTTTGGCCCCGCGGAAAAAAACTACCATGCCGGCCGGCTGAAAGTGAGGATCCTGAAAACCCAGTGGAAAGTGCGGGGGCGATTGTCCAATCCCGTTGCCCTGGGCATGTTCGGGGAGATAAACAGGACCGATATCGTGCACTGTCACCAGTACCACATCCTGGCTTCCAACCTGGCCATCATTTACGGGGCGCTCAAGGGCAAAAAGGTTTTTGTCAGCGACCTGGGCGGCTGGGGGGAGAATATCCTGCCCTTGGTGGACCTGCAGAGGTTTGTGGACGGCTTTTTGTGCATCTCGGAAT
Source organism: uncultured Peptococcaceae bacterium (assembly GCA_913064925.1). Taxonomy (GTDB): domain Bacteria; phylum Bacillota; class Desulfotomaculia; order Desulfotomaculales; family Desulfallaceae; genus CAJYBN01. Next base: position 11,409 of record CAJYBN010000029.1, on the reverse strand, counting down.
ACTCCCGCCGGTTGCTGCAGCCCCGGGCGCCCAGCAGCGTGATTTACGGCGGCACGGATTTCGCCAGGCTGCCCGTGCCGGCTGCGCCGCAAAGGAATTATGTCCTGTACGTGGGCAGAATATTGCCCCACAAGGGCGTCAATTACCTGGTGGAAGCCGTGGACCGCCGCCTGCCCCTGCATATCGTGGGCCGGCCGTACCACCAAGCTTATTTTCAGTACCTGCAGGAACTGGCCCGGGGGAAAAACGTGGCTTTTTTCACTGATGTAAACGATGAAGAATTGGTCCAGCAATACGGCCATGCCCTGGTTACGGTATTGCCGTCAGTGTATATGGATGTATACGGCGTGGTGCACCGAAATACCGAACTGCTGGGGCTGGTGGTGCTGGAATCCATGGCGCTGGGGACGCCGGTTATTTGCTCCCGGGTGGCCAGCTTGCCCGAACTGGTGGAAGACGGGGTGAACGGCTTTCTCGTCCGGCCCAATTCTCCCGGGGAAATAGCGGAAAAAATAAATTTATTGGCCGGCAACCCGGAACTGGTTGAGCAAATGGGCCGGGCGGCCAGAAAAACCGTGGAAGAGAGATTTACCTGGGAGATGGTGGCACAACGCTGCCTAAAGGCATATCGTGAACTGAGCCGGTTTAACCCGGCCTGATGCTTTTGGCCCCGGCTTTAGCCTTAATGTGAAAATACTTGACAGGGCACCAGCATCACATTTTCATACATCGGTTTGAGATTGCACCGGTCATGGACGGTTAGGGGGAAGGCGCGGGAGCGGGGAAAGCCCTCCGGCGCCGGTTAATTAACCTGTTCTTTATTGTTTACCATGGATATGGAGGTAGTTGTATGCAGGCGGTAATTCTGTGCGGGGGCAAAGGAACCCGGCTGAGGGAAGAAACCGTAAACGTGCCCAAGCCGCTGGTTAAAATAGTCGACATGCCCATCCTCTGGCACATCATGAAAATCTTTGATGCGTACGGGGTGCGGGAGTTTGTGTTGTGCCTGGGTTATAAGGGGGAAGTAATCAAGGATTATTTTTTAAATCTCCAGGAATACGCCAGCAATTTCACCATTGAATATAACGAACGGGGCAAAAGGATATTTTACCGGGACGACAACATCATTAACTGGAAAATGACCTTTGTTGATACCGGGCGGGATACCAACACCGGCGGCAGGCTTTGGCGGGCTGCCGGGTTTATTGAAGGGCCGCGGTTTTTCGCTACTTACGAAGACGGGGTGAGCGGCGTCAATTTGCAGCAGCTGCTGGCATTTCACCTTGAGCAAAACAGGATTGCTACCCTGACCGCGGTGCATCCCCCGTCACCTTTTGGGCTGCTGGAGGCCGAAAACGGTGTGGCCAGGTCTTTTAAAGAAAAACCGCCAATCGAGGGGCTGGTCAACGGAGGCTTTTTTGTTTTTGAGCGGGTGATTTTCGATTACCTGGATGATGATAATTGCATGCTGGAGGAGGAGCCCCTGCGCCGGCTGGTTGACGGCGGGCAACTCAGTGTTTTTGAACACAAGGGGTTCTGGATGGGCATGGACACCTATAAACAGTTTACACAGTTGAACCATATTTGGGACAGCGGGGTCGCTCCCTGGAAGGTGTGGTGATGAGCTTGCAAGGATCATTCTGGCAGGGAAGAAGCGTTTTCATCACCGGCTGTACCGGCTTCTTGGGCTCCTGGTTAAGCCGGGAACTGGTTCGGGCCGGCGCGGTGGTCACGGGCATGGTCAGGGACTGGGTGCCGCGGTCCATGCTGTTCGACAGCGAGGTTTACCGCAACATGAATATTGTCCTGGGCCGGGTGGAAGACCTGGAGGTACTGGAAAGGGCCCTGGCCGAGTACGAGGTGGATACGGTATTTCACCTGGCTGCCCAGGCCATTGTGGGCATAGCCAATAGCAATCCGCTGTCCACCTTTGAGTCCAACATCAAAGGTACCTGGTGTTTACTGGAGGCATGCCGCAGGGTGCCCACGGTGAAGAGAATTGTGGCCGCTTCCAGCGACAAGGCTTACGGTTATCAGGAAGTGCTTCCCTACGCCGAAACCGCTCCGCTGATGGGCAGCCACCCTTACGATGTTTCCAAAAGCTGCGCCGACCTGTTGTGCCGGGCCTATCACGCGACCTACGGTTTGCCGGTGGCCGTCACCCGGTGCGGTAATTTTTTCGGGGGCGGAGATTTAAATTTCAACCGGCTGGTGCCCAGCACCATCAGGTCCCTGTATTTCGGCGAAGCGCCGGTGATAAGGAGCGACGGCACATTTATCAGGGATTATCTGTACGTCAAGGATGGGGTTAAGGCTTACATGCTGCTGGCGGAAAAAATGGAACAGCCCGGGGTTTGCGGCGAAGCTTTCAATTTCAGCAACGAAGTCCGGTTGACGGTAAAGCAGATGACGGAGCTTATAGCCGGGTTGATGGGCAAGGAGCACGTAAAACCGGTGATTTTGAACCGGGCCAGCCATGAAATCAGGCACCAGTATTTATCAGCGGAGAAAGCCCGCCGGGTTTTGGGCTGGGCTCCCTGCTGGCAGGTGGAGGAGGCTCTGCGGGAGACGATCGAATGGTACCGGCAATATTTCAGCCGCGCCGGCCGGGGCGGAAAAGAGGGTGGCAAAAAGGAGTAGAAGGCCTTGCTTTTAGCCTTCTGTTCCTTTATTTTGCCGTCTTTGGGCGTCCAGGGAAAAAACGATGATCAGCGCCGTGAGCAGCCCGGTGAAACCGGCCCGCAAAATATTTTCCCGGGTGTTGGGTTTTACCGGGGCGGCGGGTGGGGCGGCCGCATCGACGATGGTGACGTTTTTAACCCCCATCAGTTCTTCCACCCGGACGGTGAATGCTTTGGCCACGGCATTGGCGAAGTTAGCAGCTTTAACGGGATGATTCGCCCTGGCCGTCAGCTCGATGATCTGGGAATCCACCGGAACATTGGTGGAAATCATGGCCGCCAGTTCACCGGGCGACATGTTCAATTTGCCCAGTTGAACAGCCTTTTGGGCAACGGAAGAGCTGTGCACCAGCCGCTGGTAGCTGTGCATCAACGAGTTGGCCAGTTGAATGTCGTCCCTCAGCATAGCCGAGCCGTAGGAGCCCACGTAAACCTTACCCACCATCAGTACTGCGGTGGCTTCGTAAACGGGGGGGATAATGAATATGCTTAAAATCGCTCCCGTTATCACGGCTATGGCGGTAATTGCTACAATAAGTAGTTTTCCTCTCGATAAAACATAAAAAATTCTGGTTGGGTCCACCACCAATCCTCCTCTTAGCATGTTTTTAGTCAATATATACGGTGGAAAATCAAAATGTGCTGAACACAAATCCTTGTTTTACGGATGGCGGTGAATTGCGCGCATGAACAGGACCATCAAGATACTGCTGGTGGATCACAGCGCGGTTTGGGGCGGAGGCGAGGTGGCCATTTTTAACTTGTGCCGCCATCTCAATCCCCGGCAATTTTGCCCGCTGGTGCTGACTGCCGTCGCCGGCCCTTTTGTGGACCGCTTAAGGGAGGCCGGGGTGGCGGTGCGGGTTATACCCCTGCACGAAAAGGTGCGCGGCAGAAAAAAAGATTCCGTCGGCGTGTTAACCTTTTTCAACATTGTATTATGGTGGCATCTGCTGCGGTACGTGGTTCAGCTGGTCCGGCTGATCAAAAGGGAGCAAATTGATATCGTTCATACTTGTTCCCTGAAAGCGCACCTGTACGGGGGGCTGGCGGCGAAACTGGCCGGCAAACCTCTGGTTTGGCACATTCTGGATTATATTGACACGCCTTACCTGCCCCGGGCCGCGGTTGTCGCCTTCAGGATACTGGCCGGGCTGGTGCCCTGCGCGGTGGTGACCATCTCCGCCAGCAATGCCCGCACGGTTAGCGCCGGTGCCGCCCGGGTGACGGTCATCAACTGCGGCACCGTGGTGGGGCCCGGGCCCGAACCGCTGCCCCCCGCCCCTCCCGTCAGAGTGGCCTTGATCGGCCGCATCGCGCCGTGGAAAGGGCAAATGGTTTTTTTGGCCGCGGCAAAATTGCTGCAGGATGAGCCCGTGGAATTCATAGTGGCCGGCGCCCCCCTTTTCGGCGAGGAAGATTACCGGCAGGACCTGGTGAACTATGTGGCCCGCAACGGGCTGGCCAACGTCAGGTTTACGGGTTTTGTTCACGACGTGCGGGAACTTTTGCGAGGGATACATATCATGGTGCACTGTTCCATATCCCCGGAACCCTTCGGCCAGGTGATCATCGAAGCCATGGCGGCGGGCAGAATGGTAATTGCTACCCGCACGGGCGGGCCCGGGGAAATAGTGGTGGAAGGGTATACCGGGTTGCTGGTGGAACCGGGCCGGCCCGAAGAACTGGCGGGCGCGATAAAAAAAGTCCTGGCCAACCCGGCCATGATGCATCAATTCGGCATCAGGGGCTATGAACGGGCCAGGGAAAAATACGAGATCAACTTGATGGTTGCGCAATGGGAAGCCCTATACCGCAAGCTGGTGAATGCAAACAGGCGGGGGAGATGCAGGTGCGCGGGTTAGACAGTTTAGACCATGAAATAGCGGCGGCGCTCAACGCCAGCGCCGCGGTAAAAATGGAGCTGGCCGCGCGCGGCACGGCAGCCGTAAAAGCTGCGGTGCTGAGCATTACGGAAGCGCTGGCGGCAGGCAACAAGGTAATGCTCATGGGCAACGGGGGAAGTGCTGCGGACGCCCAGCATATCGCCGCCGAGCTGGTGGGGAGGTTTAAACTGGAGCGCGGCGCCCTGCCCGCCATTTCCCTGTGCACGGACCCCTCGGTAATCACCGCCGTGGGAAATGATTACGGCTATGAATACCTTTTCGCCCGCCAGGTGGAAGCGCTGGCCCGGCCCGGGGACGTGGCGGTGGGCATCACCACCAGCGGGAGGTCGCCCAATGTGCTTAAGGCGCTGCAGACGGCCCGATCCCTGGGCTGTATCACCATCGGGCTCACCGGGCAAAACCCGGGCGGCCTGCAGGATATTTGTGATATTCTGGTTTCCGTGCCCAGCGACGTGACGGCGCGGGTGCAGGAGGCCCATACCGCCGTCGGACACGTTATTTGCGAGTTGGTTGAAAGGTTAATAAACAACAGGGTTTCCGGCCAGGGGGAGTGAGAGTTGATGCACCGGTTGATCAAAGGTTTTGCCGGCAAAAAAATTCTGGTGGTGGGGGATGTGATGCTGGACCGGTATATCTCGGGCAGCGTGGAAAGGATTTCCCCCGAGGCCCCCGTGCCCGTGGTTCTGATGGAAGAGGTGGCGGAGATGCCCGGCGGGTGCGGCAACGTGGCCAGGAACCTGACGGCCCTGGGCGCTTCGGTTATCATCGCCGGGGCGGTGGGTGCCGACCCGGAAGGGGAGACTCTGGTCAAGTTGCTGCACCGGGATGATGTTGATACCGCGGGGTTGGTCAAAGTGGCCGGGAGGCCCACCGTGTTAAAGACCAGAATTGTTTCCGGCCACCAGCAATTGTTGAGAATAGACCGGGAAAAGGCCGGGTGCCTGGACGGCCATGGTACGGCGCAGATGCTGGCCCTGGTGGAAGCGGCGAAGCATGACGTGGACGGGGTCATCATATCGGATTACAACAAGGGTGTGATAAATTCTCAACTTATGGAGGCCTTGGGCAGGATGTTCCCTCCCGGGTCGGTGCCCGTGGTGGTTGACCCCAAGCCGCAAAACGCTCACCTGATTAAAGGGGTGGACGTGATCAAACCAAATCACAGGGAACTGGAGGCCATGGCCGGCAAAAAAATCCCCGACCCGGCAGGGCTGGAGATGTTTTGCCGGGAGCTGATGGCCCGGAGAGATTGCCGCGCCGTTCTGGTGACCCGCGGCCAGCGGGGGATGGTGCTGGTGGAAAGGGAGGGGCCGTGCAGCGAAATCCCGGCGCAGCGAAGCGAGGTTTATGATGTCAGCGGCGCCGGGGACACGGTGTGCGCCGTGTTGACGCTGTGCATTTGCTCGGGTATGTCCCTACGGGATGCGGCGCGTGTGGCCGGCCGGGCGGCTTCCCTGGTGGTTCGTAAGCCTGGCACCGCGGTGGTGCGGGCTGAAGAGCTGGCCGGTTGCCTGTAACTGCCGGCCTGGAAAGGGTGATGGGGATGCGGTGGCGCGAAAAAATCATCGGCAGCGCGGAAGCGGAAAACCGCGTCCGGGGCTTAAAAAAACAGGCGGGGCGCGTTGCCTTTACCAACGGCTGTTTTGACATTCTCCACGCCGGCCACGTCAGGCTGTTGATGTTTGCCCGCAGCCTGGCGGACGCCCTGGTGGTGGCCCTGAATTCTGATGCCAGCATCGCCGGCATCAAGGGCCCGGGCCGCCCGGTGAACTGTCAGGAAGACAGGGCCGAAGTGATTGCCGCTTTGTCCTGCGTGGATATGGTGGTTATTTTTGATGAGCAAACCCCCCTGGCGTTGTTGAGGCGGCTGCGCCCCGACGTGTATGTCAAGGGCGGGGATTACCTGGGCAGGCTCATACCCGAGGCCGGGTACGTCTTGTCTTACGGGGGCGAGGTGCACTACGCCCCGTACCTTGGCGGCAGGTCCACCACGCTGCTGATCAACAAAATTAAAAATGCATAGTACAGGTGATTACTGTGCGGGGCAGCAGGGCAGGTAGAATGATTGATTTTTTTCTGGGTATTCCATTATTGGTTCTTTTATCCTTATTTAAAAAATTAAAATTAAAAGGTCAACCAAGAAGTCTGCCGGGCAACCCCCGGAAAATTTTAGTTATACTCCTGGGCGCGGTGGGAGATACATTGCTGTTGGTGCCGGCTATGCGCCTGTTGAAAAGAAAATACCCGGGGGCCCGCATTTATTTTTTCGGTACGCAAGTGAACAGGGACCTGGCCGGTTACGTGCCGGGACTCGATGAGGTGATCACGTTTGAGTTCGGGCAGCTGCTGCAAGGGCCCCGGGGGCTGTATAATTTTTGGCGCTTAATAGTGTCGTTGCGGGAGCAGCAATTTGACCTGGTGCTGGATTTTGAAAAGTGGGTGCGGGCCTCGGCGCTGGTCAGCCATGCGGCGGGGTCCCGTTATACAGCAGGCTTTAAGACCAAAAAGCAGTACCGCCATTTCTGCTACGACCTGCGGGTGGAAAAAGCAAACAAACACGTGATGGAGGTTTTTCTTGATTTGGTCAAGGCGCTTCCCGGAACTGACGCCGGGGAAACGCCGAAACAGGTGCTGGACCGCCATTTAATCCACAGGATCAAGAGATACAACCCCGGGCTAGAAAACTATATTGTGATTCACCCCGGCGCGGGGGGAAATGTGCGGCACGGCGGCAGAAGAATATGGCCGCCGGCGCGTTACGCCCGGCTGATTGCCGACGTTGCGGCCGGGCATCCCGAACTTTATTTCGTTCTCACCGGCACGGCCGGGGAGGCAGCCCTGGTTCACGATATTCTGCGCCGTGTCCCCGGCCGGGCGGGCCGCGTGGTTGTATTGGCGGGCCAAACCAATATCCACCAGATGCTCGGCTTGATTGCGCGGGCCTCCCTGGTTGTCTGCGGCAACACGGGGGTTATGCACATGGCCGTGGCTCTGGATGTGCCGGTGGTGGCCTTGCACGGGCCCACCGACCCGCACAAGTGGGGACCTAGGGGGACGAAGCACATCGTTGTTCAAAGCACGGCGGCCTGCGCTCCCTGCCTGGACCTGGGCTTTGAGTACCGCTGTCGCACGGCGCGCTGCATGGAAATGATCAACTACGGGGATGTTTTACAGGCCGTCAATCAGGTGCTTGCCGAAACCGGCAGGCGAAGCGGCAATGGGGGGTTACCATGAATATTTCCGTTATTGTCCCTACTTATCGCCGCCCGGCGGAGCTGGCGGTTTGCCTGGCCGGGCTCAAAAACCAGCTGCGCCGCCCCGATGAGGTTGTGGTGGTGGTGCGCGATACCGATGAGCTGACCAGGGATTATTTATGCCGGTTTGACTGCGGCGATTTGCACTGGCAAACGGTATATGTATCCAGGCCCGGGGTCATAGCCGCCCTCCGGGCAGGGGCCGAGAGGGCCCGGGGTGAAATTCTGGCCGTCACCGATGACGACGCGGAGCCGTTGCCCGACTGGCTGCAGCGCATCGAACGGCATTTTCAGGACCCTTCCGTGGGCGGGGTGGGCGGGCGCGACCTGATCATCCGCGGGGGCCTCCCTTCGGACAGGTGTGTGGAACCCGTGGGGCTGGTGACCTGGTACGGCCGCATTACGGGCAATCACCACTGGGGGTGCGGTGAGGCCCGGGACGTGGACGTTCTTAAGGGGGTCAACATGAGTTTCAGGCGCCCGCTGTTCGTTCTTGATGATCACCTTCTGGGGGGCGGCGCCCAAATGTATTTCGAGGTGGGCCTGTGTCTTAGGATCCGCAACATGGGCTGGAGGTTGATCTACGACCCCGGCATAGTGGTGAAACATTACCCGGCCCAAAGGTTTGATGAAGACAAAAGGGACGAGGTCAACTCGGCCAGCACATACAACAATGCCCACAATGAGGTGTATGTTTTATTGCAGCATCTGGCAGGGGCGGGAAAACTGGCGTTTTTATTGTATACCTTCGGCCTGGGAACCAGGGGCAATCCCGGGGTGCTGGCCGCGCCGTGGGTGCTGGCCCGTTACGGTTTGGCCCGGGGCGCCGCCCTGGTACAGGCTTCCCTGCGGGGAAAACTGGCCGGCTGCCAAACATACCGGCGGGTAAAAAACGAAAATTAAATCCCCATGCCGCCGGCAGCACCAAACACCGGTTGATGATATAAATGATATTAACGCGGCAACAATGCGGCAAGCAACGTGACCGGCCCGGGACCAATTGTAACCGGGTCATGTGAGGAGGTTGCAATTTGCTTAAACTGGTTAAGGGATTGATTGGGTTATACCAGGTGGTCAAATCCCCAGGGGCATTTAAGACCATGCTGTTAAACTATTACCACAGATATTATGCCGGGCAACAGCGGGTGCCGGCAGTTGAAGTTACCGCCTTGCTGGGGGAAAGGGTGAGCATTAGACTGGAAAACTTCTGGAGCAGGAACGGCAACGTATCGCCCTTCGAACTGATGTGCATCAGCGCCATCTGCTCCTGTTACCGGCCCCGCACGGTGGTGGAGATAGGTACCTTTGACGGCAACACCACCCTGCAGCTGGCCTTGAATTCCCCCCCGGACAGCACCGTTTACACCCTGGACCTGCCCGATGGTTTTGCGGCGGGAGAACTGCACACCGAGGCGGGCGAATTACAGTTTATCACCGGTGCGCACAGGGTGAAAAGAAAATATCAAGGTTCGCCCGTTGCCTATAAAGTGAAGCAAATTTTTACCGATTCCGCCCGGTTTGATTTTCAGAGGCTGGCCGGCATTGATTTGGTCTTTATCGACGGCAGCCACAGCTATGCTTACGTGAAAAATGATACCGAAAAGATATGGCCGGCCTTAAACAAGGGCGGTATCATGATCTGGCACGATTACACTCCCAACTGGATGGGGGTGTGGACTTACCTGAACGAGCTGTCTTCCCGGCTGGAGTTAAAAAATATTGCCGGCACCACCCTGGTGGTGCATGTCAAGGACTAGTCGAGAGGTGTAATAAAATTTCCATAGACCCACCCTTTCTGCCCCGTTTTGGTTTCTTTGATTTTTACCCAGCGGGAAGGATGGTAAGGGCCGAGCAGCTCCACCCGGGTGCCCGGGGGCAAAACCTTGATTATTTCGGACTTTATGCCGGCGGAGCTGCGAAAATTGACGTAGTTGTTTATCTCGGCCCGTTTGGGCTCCGGCGCGAAGGCTGCAGCATCGCCGGCTTGCGGTGCCGGCGCCGGTGTACCCGCAGGGGCGGGGGCTGTTGTTTTAGGGGCTGCTGCGGCAGCATCATCTCCCCGGGCTGGGTCGAAGGAAGTCCGGTTCCCCCCTGTACCGGGGGCCGGCTGAGGCCTTTCTGCGGGCCGGGCTGAATTCTCCGGTTGGTTTGTGCCCGGGGACCGGCTATCTCCCTCATTTTGCCCCGTCAGGGTGTTACCGTTGCCAAATTGTTCCCCGGAAAGATTTGTTAACCCGGTAAAAAGGGGTTGCACGTGATCAATCCCTTTATTTTTATGCTTGGATTCATCCAGCCCTTGCGGCATTGTTGGCGGCGCGGGTTTTTGGTAAACCACAAAAACTGTTATCACCACAAAAACAAGGGTTGCCACCAGGCACTTCCACTTGACCGCGTTGCCGGTGTAAAAAAGCACGAGGGTTAAAACCGCGCATGATGCGGCAATTATCAGAGCGGACGCCGCCAGCCAGAACCACATGGATCTCCCCCCTGACGTTAGGTTAAGGTTGCTTTTATTATTAGTAGTTGATTGGGCGATAAAATGTGCATCCATCTGGTAAACCGATTAACCAAACAACCGATTGTTGCATAGTATAAAAATACTTGAAACAGCGAAAGGAGTAGTTTGGACCCAATGATGATGAAAGCTCTGGTGCTGTGCGGAGGTAAGGGGACCCGCCTCCGTCCCCTTACTTATGCACTGGCCAAACAGCTGCTGCCCGTAGCCAACAAACCGGTATTGTTTTATATACTGGAGCAAATACAAAATGCCGGGGTGCAAGAAGTGGGTATTGTAGTGTCGCCGGAATACAGGGAGCAATTTAAAGCAAAGCTGGACCAATACAGGGATTGGGATATGAGTTTTACGTATATTGAGCAGGATGAACCCGGAGGGCTGGCCCACGCAGTGTCCTGCGCCCGGCATTTTTTAGGGGATGCGTCTTTCCTGATGTTTTTGGGCGATAACCTGTACCAGAGGGGTGTACAAAAATTTGTGCAAAATTTTATTGTGTCCGGGCCGGATGCCGCTTTGCAACTGGCCAGGGTGGAAAATCCGCGGCAGTGCGGGGTGGCGGTTTTGGGAGAGGGCAACCGCGTGCTGCGGGCGGTTGAAAAGCCCGAGGACCCGCCCGGCAACTTGGCGATAGCGGGGATTTACCTTTTTAAGCCCGTAATTCACGAAGCCATCGGCCGCATCAGGCTCTCCCGGCGGGGCGAACTGGAAATCACGGATGCCATTCAAATGCTGATTGACATGGGCTGCCGGGTGGAGGGAGAATTGATGGAGGGCTGGTGGGTTGACACCGGGACCCGGGAGGGAATGTTGTATGCCAACCGGTTAATATTGGAGGAGCACGGCCGGCGGGCGGTAAAGGGCCGGGTAGATGGTGCCAGTGAGGTGACGGGCAAAGTGGAGATGGGAGAGGGTACCGTAATTGAAAACAGTATGATCAAAGGGCCTGTGGTACTGGGCCGGAACGTGCTGGTGCGGGACAGTTATATCGGGCCCTATACCAGCGTTGGTAGCCACGCGGTAGTCGAGGGGTCCGGCGTGGATTATTCCATTTT
>CAJYBN010000028.1 GCA_913064925.1 uncultured Peptococcaceae bacterium | reverse complement strand
TTTGCAGTCTACTCCGCCTCTGGAAACAGTCCGAAGAATTCGGTTTTCTATCCAAAGCTCACTCCCAGATTCTACAGCAAAAACTAAAAGACCTGGACAGGGCTTTCAAGGATGCTTTTGACCGGAACCAACCCTTGAAAAAGCTGCCTCGCTTCAAGAAGAAAGGCCGGAACGACAGCTTTCGCTTTCCGCAGGGCGTAAAAATTGAAAACCGTCGTGTCTACCTACCAAAAATCGGTTGGGTTAGGTTTTATAAAAGCCGCGAGGTTCCGGGTGTAATTAAGCAGACCACTGTTATTCGCGAAGCCGACGGCTGGTATATTGTCTTTCAGGTAGAGCTTGAGATTCCCGACCCGTTATCACGAACCGCACCCGCAGTCGGTATTGACCGGGGTGTAAGCGTATTTGCTGCTACGTCTGAAGGTCAATTAATAGAACCGCTGAATGCATTAAAACAAATGCTGCCCCGCCTGGCCCGCCTCCAGCGTCAGTTGTCCCGGCAGAAGAAGTTCTCCAAAAACTGGCATAAAACCGCGGCAAGCATAGCCCGGCTGCACCAGAAAATTGCCAGAATGCGTCACGACTTTTTGCACAAACTTTCTACGCGCCTGAGCAAAAGCCACGCTCTTATCGCGCTGGAAGGTTTGTTAGTTAGAAACATGACGCGTTCGGCAAAGGGAACATCGGAAAACCCTGGACAAAATGTACGGGCAAAGTCCGGCCTTAACCGGGCCATACTTGACCAGGGCTGGGGTTTGTTTGCTCAAATGCTGGACTACAAACTGACCGAGCGCGGCGGGTATCTCTTGCCCGTTCCCGCTCCATATTCCAGCCAGACTTGTTCAGCCTGCGGGCATATTGATCCAGCTAACCGTCCTACTCGTGATTCTTTTTGCTGTACGGCTTGCGGACACAAAGACCATGCTGATATAAACGCTGCCAAGGTAATTCTACAAAAAGCACTTGCCAGGACAGCAGCTTAAACCTATGTGCCGTGGGGCACACGGTGCCTGCCTGCGGAGGGCTAGGGCACAAGCCTCCCTATGAAGCAGGAACCAGCGGGAAACCGCAAGGAAGTACCGCCCCAGTAATGGGATTCCCACGAGCTTCAGCCGTGGGAGGATGTCAAGGGTTAACTCTTTCAGACAGCATCCTTCCCCCCACAATGATTCTGAATGTATCATCGCCGGTGTTGCCACCAATGAGTGTCCCGGCAAATAATGGCGTTGGTGTCGGTTTAGCGGTAACTTTTAAACTTACATAGGCGTTTGTTGTAAGGTTTCGCGTAACTCTTGGATCGCCTTGCGACTCCCGTGGTCCTTCGATATTCTCAACTGTACATCCGATATCGTTAAACGCCTGCACCATGGCCGCTTCGTCGGCGGCCGTCAGGTAACCTTCTACCTGCATGCGCTGTAAGTACATATGCATGATATGCTCGGCCTGCTGGTGCTTGATCATAACTATCCAGTAATCCAGCGCACCGAACGTCATGAACGTCGCTATTAGGAAAACGATTAAAAATTGTATAGCCGTAACACCGCACTGGTCTCTTAAAAGCCGCTGGATACAACTCCGATAATATTGTTTATGACGTTGTTGTGGGTTGTGACAAGTTCTGGTTTTAACGCTGAAATCACCAAAAAAGCTCCGGAAGCGCCCAGGAAGGTTATAACCAGCCATTCGATTGTAGTAAGCCCCCTTTTATCGGTAATAAGCCTTCTAAGTATGCGCATAAGTCAAAACCTCCTTATCATTTTGTGGGATCGGCATTTTCGATGACCTGTATAGTTTTGCCAGCCAGGCCCCTGGACCCGGCGGTCATGGCGTAACCGACCAGGCTAGCCGCGCCGGCTAAGAGAATAACAAGCACGATGACTTCCACCGTCGATATTCCTTTTTCATTAAAAATTAATTTGGAGATAAGCTTTTTCATGAGAAGCACCCCCTGCAAAACAGAAAAGGAGAAGGGTTTGGCCCCTTCTCCTTGCAGCGGTTTTAACCACCGGTCGCGTCGGTCATCATGCCGGTGTCGCCGGTGCCGCCGGAAGAATAGGTATATGCGCTGTTTTTATCTATCACGTCATCCATTGCTTTAAGACTTTCCAGGTCACCGACAAAGTCTCCCGTTTTCCCTCTGAAACCGGACGTCATTGCGTATCCGACCAGGATAGCTGCACCGCCCAACAGTATGGCGCCTATGATGATCTCCAAAGTAGTCAACCCGCCTTCGTCTTTCCACAGTTTCTTTAAAATGTTTTTCATTAATGAAAACCCTCCTTTTAAACTAGAACTATCAGGCGTAACGCCTCCCCATCATAGGGATTACTCTGCCTCGCGGCAGGTTACCGGCGGTAATACCGCCTGCCCTGTACACCTACCCCTTGGAAACGGACGGCTTCCGGTCGAAAATAGATTTCTTTCGGAAGCACGGGCGCGGGAGCCGCGAACCGGCTAGGACTAGCACCATTCTTGTAGGCACCCGCGCCTTCTAGGGGTCATCGGGAGCGTGTCAATACCGCCGGATTGCCGCCCGAAAGCGGTACCGGCTCACACGGCCCTTCACCGCATGCCCCTACTTCAGTAGGGGGTAGTTGATGTTACATTTACATTCCAGCTTTCATGCTGTCCAGCGTAAGCAACATTCTGTACCCCAAAGCAGACAGCACAATGCCCATATTTGCGGCCAGAGGTAAGATAAAGTAAGCTGTCTGGTAAACAGGTTTTGCCGCCATCTTAACCTCGGCCATATTCTGGCGCAGTTCCTCCAATTTTGTGCTTTCTTCGCCCAAGAGCCCGGCTACCCGTTCCGGGCCGGCCTTAACCGCCTGCATTAAAACCGAAATTAGTATCTCAGCTTCCTCTAATCCGATTTCACCTCCCATCTTTTCTAAAGCTCTAAGCGGCCCCTGCGGCCAGTAGGCCAGGCACCGTTCGACAGCCGGCCTGATTGTGGGCGTTAATACCGCACCCATTTTCAGGGCCTGTTCCACCGTGTACCCGGCCTGAGTGTACAGGTCGATGGCCTCATACAGGACCGCACACTCGCGGAGTTTGATATGCTTTACCCTGTCCCGCCTTGTCCACCTGTGAACGCGGGCGGCAACGGGACCGAACAAAATGCCCAGTCCTGCGCCGACATAAATTGCCGGAGTGCCCCATAAAACAATAACAGCAATTAATAAACCGGCGAGTGAGTAGTAAATATCCCGCCGGTCAAGGTTGATTTTTATGTTTGAAAACGGCATCCTGGTGTTTTTGTTGCTGCTGGTTAGCTCGCTCAGCCTCTGCCTGACCCGTCCCCGGGGTGTTGCGTTGATTATCGCCCAAATAAAAGTTATAACAGACACGGTCAACCCCAGGCCCGCAACGGCGGCCAGAGCCGCTGACGTTATTATCGTCTGGTTTGTCATAATTGCACCTCCGACAGCATCCTGTCCAGTATTATCCCCACCAATATGGAAGCAAAGCATATTGTAACAACGATCCGTCCCATCGGGTGCTCGATTAGAAACGACGCGGTCTCCGGTATAATGTACTGCATGGCTAGAAAAACCGGCAATACCAGCACGTTCAATAACCTGGCGACTATTCCCTGGTACGCCAGGTTGGAGCGGTTCTTCTTCGATAACTGCTGGTACGACGCTATTTTAGTCGCCAACCGGGAAAACAGCGGCGCGACTGCCGAGTCGTCGTAGGCTTGCCGCAATAACTGGGCAAACATCCGCCCGTGGTAAAAGTCAAGTTTTTTAGCTAAATCGGCAAATACCTCGTCCGGGTCGCGACCTACTGCAAGCTGCCTGCCGGACAGGTATAGAATAGGCCCTAAAGGAGCGCTTATTCTATCTCCTGTAATTAACAAGGCCCGTTCAACCTGTGGCGTATCATTGTATTCTGCGTAAAATATACGTACCGCCGGGGCAAGCTGGCTAATTATTTTTTCGCGCTTTTGTGCAATCTTGCCGGCCAGGTGCTGTTCGGGTAACAGGAAAGCTGATACGGCAATTATTATGGCTGCAGGTATGTTCTTCAGAATAACTACGCCAAGAAAAAATCCAAACAGGCTACCAGTTGCAATAAAAAACATGTAACGTATTACACTTATACCCACACCTGCAGCTGTCAACTTCGGCTCTAATTTTTCAGCCCACCTGTTAACCCACCGGGGCAAGTTTCGGTTTTTTGTTTGACTATGCCTTTTTCTGACGGCTTCCGGTACCGTGACCCTATTCTGGACTGCTGAAACACGGTACGTCAATATTTCAACTATTCGGCGTATTAACGGAAAGAAACCGGCCATAAAAGCGATACTCAGCCCCAACCCGGCTAATATTGCCAGGCCCGCAATAATGTAATGGGTTTTGAATAGATACGAAAAATCTATATTATCACCCCCGCTTCTCTAAAGTCCGCCGTAGTGACCCCGTATTGGCGCATTTTCTTAGTCAAACGCTCGGAAGGCGGGTTCATTATTATCCACTCGCCTTTTAAAAAGTCGTCCGGGTGAGGGCGCCAGACCACCAGGTCGCGGGTGGCTACCTTATCGCCGTCGGGCCAGATTTCCGCTACATGGGTTATTTTCTTGACCCCGTGGACCGAGGACGTATACATCTGCACGATCACATTGAAGGCCCGGGCCACTTGCAGCTTGGCTAAATTTAAAGGCAAATTTTTACCTTCTTCTATTAACATCAGCCCCGCGCCTTCAATAGCTTCTTCAACGCTGTTGAAGTGACCAGTAGCCAGTGACCCGTCATGGCCGCGTGTGCAGGCTTTGATGGCTTCGTCCGCTTCGCCCACGCCGCGCATCTCGCCGACGATAATCACGTCGGGTGAATAGCGCAGTGCCGTGCGGAATCCTTTTTTTAAGGTCAGCCCCAGCTCCGGGTGTTCTTCAAACTCAACGATGTCTCTGCCAGGGTAATGGTCACCCAAACGCAGCTCCACGTCGTTTTCCATAACAATGATACGCAGGCTCGGGTGCGCGAAGCTGACCAGGTGACGCAGCAGGCTTGTTTTTCCGGACCCGCAGCCGCCGGAAATTAATATGTTGGCTCTGCCCTTGACCAAAAGTTTAAGATATGAGTATACTTTTTCGTTCAGCGTTCCCGCCCTGGCCAGGTTTTCCAAGTCCATTTTGAAAGTGTTGTGTTTACGCAAAACCAGTGTAGGCGTCCTTGTAAACGGCGGGCAGGTGGCCGTTATCCTTGTACCGTCCCGGCGCATGGATTCCACGCAAGGAGTGGAGCCGGTAAGAGCTACTCCGCGGTCGTGGCGTATTAACCTGGTTATGATTTTCATCACGTGTTCGGCGTCTTTGAATTTAACATCCGTTCGCTCGTTTTTACCCCGGCGTTGAATTGTGACCATATTACCGTTCACCCGGATTTCATCAACGTCCGGGTCTTTATATAGCTCTTCGATTACATCCAGCCCCCAGGCATACTTATATATTTCGTATGCCGCATTATATATGTCCATTCCTTGAACAGCTATACCAAACCGTTCCATGACGGACTGTATCAGTTTTATTGCTAATTGGTCTGCACCGGGTTCCCCGGCCATGGCATTATCCAGGACTTCTTCACGCAGTTTTATTTCTTCCGGCTCAAACCCTTCCCGGTCGGACATAATATCCTGCACAATACGGGTGGCTTCTTTCAAGTTCATTTTGTCAATAGCTTTTAATTTATTGTTTTGCGGGTTGTCCCTTTTCAAGAGTTGAAAGGCCATTGTTATTTACCTCCTTTTTCTGTTGATCTCCAGAGCTTGTCTGCTGTTGATTGTCGTTTTCAGTTTCTGTTTTTACCGTCTCTTCTGCTGTCACAGACCAACCCGACGGTCTTTTCTTAGCTAACACAACGGTTCCGTCAACTACAGTTCTGGTTATTTCCGGGACGTATTCGTTTTTTACGATTAAAACGGCCACTGCCGGTAAACTGCTGTTCTGCTTTGTTGTCTCCGCCACCTGGGCCAACCCCCTGGTTTTATTCTGCCAGTCGCTCGGTGTTACCGGGTTTCCGTTTTGGTCTTCAATTTTTAATACCCGTGCATTTTCAGCTATGATATAGCCAGGAAAGTCCTTTGACGGCACCCAATAGACGTCCACCAGGTCGCCCGGCAGTAAATTATTGCCCACCGCACCGGTCAGGTCTACGTTTACAGCTACAGCCCGTTCACCTGATTTAATGGCCAGCACGTCCTCAGTTAAGGCTTGTTTGGGTATCTGCCTGTTAGCGTATAGCGGTATCATGGTCATCTTATTTATTGCAAAGTTTGGGTCTTGAACTGAGCCGGGTTCAGCGCCCCCTTCCGGGATAGTGCGATACTGCAAGTCGATAGCTTTTATCACTCGGTAAGCCGGTATGTCTCTTGCAGCAACCAACACCTTTTCCGTAGGCCGGTTCTTAATCGAATACTGGAACACGTACCAGGAGGCGCCGCTGAAAACAGCTAACCCCAAAATGATGGTTATAATCACGGGCCAGTTGATTCTCCGCAAAGGCATCATCCTTTCAGTAGTAAATTTACATATTTTGAAGAAACATTACCAACCAGGCTCCAACTGCCAGACATGAGCCGTACGGCACTACTTCCGGCATCGGGTCGTTCCCGTCCGGTATACCCTCAAAGTCCTTCCATGCTCCTTTGGCCTGCCAGAATACGGTCAACCAAATGCGCCTTAATTGGTCCGTTACCTTTTTAATAGCCTTTTTTTTCAGCTTGAAAGCAAAGTAAATAAGTGCAATCAATCCCCCGATCAGCATTACCAGTGCCGCCGTATACCAGCCCAGCCAGGCCCCGGCCAGGATCAGCATTTTAGCGTCGCCGCCGCCCCAGCCGTTCACTGTAAGGCCGATAACACCTATGACGAACATAAACGCAAAACCAATCAGGGTAAATTTTATCCCCAATCCCCATATAGAGTGGTATAAAATACCGGCCAGTATGGCCGGTATGGTTATAGCATTATAAATTTTCCTCCAGATTAGATCGGTAAAGAATATAATGGTTACCAGTATTAAAGTCCCAGCCCAGGCTATTTCCATAAGCATGCCCCCATTATCACTAGTTATAGTATTAGCCTGTGAAATATGTGGTAAACGATAGCCAATAATACTGCGCTAATAAACAGAAGAGGGATATTAATGATAGTATGGCCTTCTTTGGAGCGTATCACATTCAAGAGCTCAGCAATCATAGTCAAACTCCTCCTTTAATTAAAACCATAGTTAAAGCAAAAAAAACACCAGTTGTTAATTCAATCACCGGATATAACGGTTTGATAGGCTGGCCGCAACAACGCGACCGGCCGCGCCTGATTAACCAGCCTAACACGGGTATCAGATCAACTGGATTGATAGTTGCCCCACAGTTGTCACAAAACGACCTGACCGGTTTGAATAGGTGTATCCCTTTTTTGACCCGATAAACCAGCATATTAAAAAAACTGCCGGCCATGGTACCGTACATAAACGCCAGTATAATCATCATAACGGCAACCTGCTGCTTAGTTATCGTTGTGATCGCCCCCTCCGTTTATCCATTCGTCTATTGCTTCTGTCCCTTCCCGCAGTTCCACGTTACCGCCGGTCTGGTACATGAGGGCCGGCACCATCTGCAGTTCCGGCGGGGCGTCAGTCAGGTAGTATTTTTGCCCGGCCAGCCCGTTTTGGGAAAGCTTGGCCGGTATTTTTTCAGCGTCGCCTTTTCTTATAAATGTCGCCACCAGGTAAGGCTGCTTTTCCTCCGGCAGTGCGGATACCGCGCGAAGCGCTTCGTCACAGTGCGGGCACCAGGCGGCAAAAAACAGGACCGGCTTGTGCTTCAGATCCAGTTCGGCGCTTTGCCCCTGAGCTGTAAAAACGGAAATAGTAGCCGGCGTTTCCGGGTTTTCTGTTAATATACCGGCCACTGCCACCGGAGGATTACTTTTACGCGCCGGGCCCCCGTCGGCAACCGCGGCAGGGTTTACCGCAAGAAAAGCCGCCGCTATTACCGGCAGCGCCCAGGCGGGCGCTTTTATTTTTTGTGCCAGAGGCCCCAAACCCGGCGCGTAAAAGTACAGGGCGGGCAGCGCAATGTCCAGCGCGGCAAATTTCCAGCATAAAGAGCAGACGCTTCCGTGCAAGGCGTAACCATACCCCATCAAAGCCACATGGAAAGCGGCGCCGCCGGCCAGAAATGCCATCACCGGCCGTTTGCGCCGGGCATTTAAGTAGAGGACGGCGGACACGGCATAAAAGAGCGCCCCCCACAAAAACCAGGAACGCCCGAAAATTCCCGGCAGCTTCAAGCAGGCGTCCGACAGGCACTGCGGGTACATTACCCCGGCGGCCAAAGCGGCCAGCGACATAACTGCGTAAAACAGCCCTACCAAATATGACCCCCCTTCAATGCGACAACCAACCACGTGGCCAAGGCCAGGCAGGTGGCAAACGGTATGGCGTCCTTCGGTAGCGGCGCATCTGCATCTTCAGGTATTTTGCGCAAGAAGGCTACCCCGTAACGGATGTAAGCCATCTCTTTTACAGTGGCTAAAAATTGCCTGTGTTTAAGCAGCACGGCAACGCCCCATACAACACCGATCAGTGACCCTATTAAGAGCACCCAGTACAAATCATGGACGCCCAGCCAGATACCCAGAGCAGTAATAAACTTTAAGTCGCCGCCCGCCATGCCGCCGTAGCGGTAACCGATATACCCGGCCAGGAGACCGACAAGTCCCCCGGTCAGTGAATATGCCGGCCCCTGCCCGATAAAGACGTGGTACATCAAGCCCGTCACCGCGGTAAGCAGAACAACCCGGTTTCTTACAATTCCGTCGCGTAAATCCGTTATCCCACAAATTGTTACGGGCACCAGCAGGCCGGGATAAAAAAGATAATCCACAGCGTCACCCCCCTATAAAACAAAAAAAGCGGGCTTTTCGCCCGCTATTACTTGTTTTAAGGTTCGATTCTATCTTTGATATCATTAAATCTTTTTCCCACCCCGCCTGCCAGCTGGGTGGCCGCAACCCAAATACCAACCAGAATCAGGACGGCCAGCCCCACATATTCAAGGAGCGTGGCTCCCCTCTCGTCAGTGATTATTTTTTTAATTTCCGACATTAGTCTTAACCCCTTTCATTATAATATTTTTGCAAACTGCTGGAATGCCGGGTAAGCTAACAGCACCATAAGCGGCCCGACAAAAAATAAAAGCATCGGGAAGGTCATCTTTACCGCCGCTTCGTTGGCTAACTTTTCAGCCTCATACCGTCTCATTACTCTCACCTGTGCCGCATGCTGCTGAACAGCGTCAGCTATACGTGTTCCGAAGCGGTCTGCTTGAAGGACCACCTGTACTAACTGGGTCATTTCATCTAACCCGCACCTGTCAGCCATGTCTAAAAGCGCTTCGGAACGGCGTTTTCCGGTAGCTATTTCGTGGGCAGCCCGCAACACCTCCTTTCCCAGCTCACCTCCGAGCCACTTACCGACTTGCTGGAGTGCTCCGTATAAGTCACTCCCTGCCCGCATAACTACGGCAAATAAGGTTGCAAATTCCATCATATCTCTGCGAATTTCCTTCTGCCGGTTTGTTACCCGTGTTTTAAGCCACAGATCGGGTAACATGTAACCGAAGCCGGCAAGTAACAAGAACCATATATAAGGAATTCCGAGCAGGGAACCTATCAAAGCCCCTGCAACGGGAATCCCTAAAGCCGCGATTAGCTTGAAAGCCAGAAATTCCCCCGCCGTTATGTGTTCTATACCGCCCCAGTTGAGCTTGCGCTCGGTCTGTATCCTGACATCTTCCGGGTAAACGACCATTACCAAGGGCAGTATGCTGTTTATCCCCTGCCTAAATGCCTGATTGCTTTTTACAACAGGATTTTGCTTTAACACCTGGGACACCGGGGAAAATTTACCTTTCCTTTTCAAATCAAGCCCAATTATTCCCAGAAAAACGGCTATTGATATAAATACGGCAATCGGCAGTGCGTTGATTATTTTTACACACCTCCTTACGTGTCGGGAAAAAGCACGTTTACTCAACAAGTGAACCAAACGTTCGTAAAATCAATATTCGATATTTACTATACGCTTAATTATCAGCCAGCCGAATATTATTAATCCACTGCATATACCCAAAAGCTGTAGTCCCCCCGCGGTATTAAACAGCGGATTCATATATTCAGGACTCAGTACGCGCATACCACCTACGGCGATAAAAGGTAGGGCCAGTAGGACGTTGGCTGTAAGTCTTCCTTCTGAAGTGGCCGAGCCTACCTGCGCCCTGAAGTTTCTCCTGTCGCGTATCCCATCGGCTATCTGGTCGTAAATGAGGGCCAGGTCACCGCCCGTCTGCATGTGAAGCCCGGTTGCGGCCGCAACCATCTGCAGGTCCCGTGACTTGACCAACTGGCCGGCTTCCTCCATGGCCCTGGTTAGCGGCGTTCCGGAGCGGAGCAGGTGCAGCGCTTTTCCCAGCACGTCCTTTGCCGGGGGCACGGACGAGAGGGCCGCCTGCTCCAGCGCCTGGTGTACCGAGAGCCCGGCCCGGATGGCAGAAGCCATTTGACCTAAAACTATTTCCAGTTGGGCTTCAAAGGCGGCACTGCGCCCGGCTATCCGCCTTTTTACCCATATTACAGGCGCGACTATCCCGAGGATCAGCCCGACAGGCGCCAAAAACATCTTACCGGTTACTGCTACCACTACGGCCATGCCCGCGAGGGCGCCCGACACCCCGGCTATTACCAGGTGTGTCGTCGGTATCTCCAGCCCGGCGGCCAGCGCCTCTTTTTGGAGGGACGACAACCATTTACGTCCTTTTTCTGCTTCTACAGCTTTTTGCCGTACATACAGCCAGTGGGTTTGTGTCCGGTAGATTCTTATGCCGATAAAAAGGAGCAGAACCGCAAGCCCTGCTACTATACCGGAAAGCAGGTTCATGAAGCCCAGGTCTATCATTAATTCCTGACCCCCCTGGGCAGTTCAATGCCCGCCCACTTGAGTTTATCCACCCGCCGGAAAGAATTTCGGGTCCTTACCCAGGTCCCCTTGTCCATATCAAACCGGTAGATGTCCTGAAGCCCTACGCTGACGTGGCCGTCCATTCTCACCACTCCCGCAGTTTCGCTGATGTGGTCTATGCGTCTCCTGCCCGTGCGGTCTTTACAGGCATGGATAACCAGGTCAACCGCCCCTGCGATCTGGCCTATGATTGCTTCGTAGGGAAGCCCCATGTCGGCCATCTGAATCATGTTGACCAGCCGGCGGTTCAGCATTTCTTCCGCGCTGTTGGCGTGGCCCGTTGTAAGGGAGCCGTCGTGCCCGGTATTCATGGCCTGCATCATATCAAATGCTTCGCCCTTGCGCACCTCTCCCACGATTATTCTTTTCGGCGCCATGCGCAGGGCGTCGGCCACAAGGTCGCGCTGGGTGATTTCGCCTTCACCCTCCACGTTTTTGGGCCGCGCCTCAAGCCTCCTGACATTGGGGTGCTGAAGCTGCAACTCCGCAGGGTCTTCGATTGTGATAATGCTTTCGTCTTCCGGAATATAGGCGGCCAGAGCGTTTAACAGTGTGGTTTTACCGGATGACGTTCCGCCGGAAACTAATATGTTCAAACGGGCCTTAATGCACGCGATAAGGAATTCCATAATTTCTTCATTCATTGCGCCGTTTTCCATAAGGTTTTGCAGTGATAATCCCTTCTTGAAGCGCCTTATGCTGAACGTGGTACCGTCCACGGCCACCGGTGGGATGTGGGCCATGAGCCGGGAACCGTCCGGCAGCCGTGCCATAACTCTGGGGGAGGACAGGTCTATTCTCCTGCCGGTAGGAGCCAGCATCCGGTCCAGCACGTCCCGGCAGTGCTGTTCATCTCTGAAAGTTACAGGTCTGCCGTTATCATCTTTTGCAATAATTTCTTTGCCGTCAATTTCAATGCGTATGAGGTGCGGGTTAATCACTTTGATTTCAGTTACTTTTTCGGCCAAGTCCCCGGTAAAATAGGGTTCCAGGGGGCCGTATCCCAGGAGGTCATTTACCAGCTCTTCTGATATCCCTACCTGGGCGGGTTTGGGCATTCCCGGCGCTTCCTGCTCAATTATTTCAAGAATTTCCTTTCTCACCCGTGCCCGGAGTTCGGGTGAGTGCCGGTCTGCCAGTTCCTGGACGGTAAATTTTTGCTGTATTTTCTTTTGGGCTATCGGACGGACTTTGTTAAACAGTTCTTTCCTGTCAAGTGGCTTGTCCTGTTCTTGCCCCGGGAAAGTGCCTTCCCCTCTCATTTGGTTTAACCTGTTCTGAAGACCGCTAATACTTGACGCCTTACTTTTAAACATAATAACCTGCTACGCGCCTCCTATACTGCTGTATTTCTCTTAAAAATTCCAAACAGCGATGAAAATATGCTTTTCTTCTGTCCTGACGGTTGAAACGAGCTTTCGCCAAATACAGGAAACATTTTGTTGAGCACTTCCCTTACGTGAAAGGCGTATTCACTATTTGGCTGTTCAAGAATGTAAGGGTACCCCAGCTTCCTGCCCCGGCGCACTCCGGGGTCATACGGAAACTTCCCGAGCATCGGGTATGGCTGGGACCTGTTCATATCAGCGATGCTCAGGCTTTCCGGTTCATTGTACTTGTTAATAACCCTGTAGCACTTGCCAGAGCAGCCTAAAGAAGTCACAACGTTACAAAATTGCTTTATGCCCGATATTTCCTGGTCATCTGGATTGACAACCAGAAGGACGTAATCTGCCAGCTCGATGGTCGCCCAGGAGGCGTCGAATGTAATTGAAGGCGGCAGATCGCAGATTACAAGGTCAAAGTTCTGGCGCAGAATGTTAATCACCTTGACGATAAGGTCTTTGTTTAATTCAACTATCCTGTCGGGGGTGGGAACGGCCGGAACCACCCACACCCCTGTAGGGTTGTGTTTGATCATAAATTCGTGCAATTCTTCAACCGAAGGGTTATCGCTCATGTAGTGCCAGTTAAGTATACTCTTGGCTACATGGTTTTCGGGCGGGCCCATATTGAGTTGTATCGTTACATTACCTGATTCGTTTAAGTCCGCCAGGGCCACTCTTACTCCCACGTCCGCCTGAGTGGCGGCGGCGCAGGCCATGGATACCGATGTTGTGGTTTTGCCTACGCCTCCTTTAATTCCTGATGTAACTGCTATAACCGTTTTTTTGAATGTTTGCAGCTGCCTGGGAACGTAACCTGCTCCGTTGCCCCGTAGGCCCGCCGGACCCGTGCCCGGAGTGACCAGGGGCATTTTCTCTGCCTGGCGGCGCAGGTCCTCACGCACCGCGTCGACTTCCTGTTCCACCATACCGGCGATGTCGTGCCCGGTCATTGATTTGGTGAACACCTGCCTGACGCCCAGCGCGGTTGCGCGGCGGTACAAGTCCATCGAGGGGGTGTCGGTGGCTATAAATACCACCGTTCCGGGCGACACCTTCGCGATCTGTTCCGCCACGTCAAGGCCGCTCATATCGGCCAGGCCCAGGTCAATTATTACTGCGTCGGGTGCGTTGTCCCGCGCCAGACCTACGGCATCTCTGCCGCCCTGCGCCAGGGCGATCACCCTTATCCGATGGTGACCTTCGAAGGTGGCACGCATTTTCTCGCGGTAGTCGGGGTCGTCGTCCACCACCATCATTCTGATTGTCTGGTCATTTTCATACCACATCATTCAATTCCCCTCCACCTGGGTTGCCAAAATTTCTGTTAACTTAACGCCGGTGCTGTGTTGCCCCGCCGCCTCGCCCAGCGGGTTCAGCGCGACCAGCACCTCTCCCTTTGTCATCGCCAGGAATACCCGCTCCACGTCGGCGGGTTTTAAGGCCACGACAATACCGCCTTCGCGGTCTGTTTCACCCGTGTTTCGGGGCGCGTGGATTACGGGAGCCGCCCATACCAGGACTTTTGATGTGGTGACCTGGTCACCGGCGTCGATCGTACCGATGATGTCCACCCTGTCGCCCGGTTCCACTTCCAGCCCCTGACTGGCTTCGGCCGGCAGCGAAATCGCCCGCCATTCGGGGTGACCGGCCAGCGACAGCCTGGCCGCCACGGTGCCCCCTCCGGGGGCAAGTTCGGCTACGTGCCGCATCCTGACCGGGTCACCGGCGGCTATGGCCGTCCTGGCGTGCCTGCCGATCATATTATCGAAGTTTTTACCGGTTATGCGGTCGCCGGGCAGAATGGCCTTTGGGTAATATTTAACGTCCAGCATTTCTTCGGTGATGGTCTGGCCCGGCTCTATGTCCTTTTTTGCCACAATTACAGGCACGGTGGGCGCCGCCAGCCGCAGGGCATTTATCACCAGCACGCCGGCAATTATAGCGCAGATCATGGCACCCAAAATAAAAGCCGCGCCGGGTGAACTGGCACGAAAGGAGTTAGTGCTGAACTTTTTAAAACCCAATTGTCAATACCCCTTTCAATAAAATATTCTGGTTATGATAGATCAAGTAAACGGCAGAAGTTAATATTACCGCAATAACAGTTAGTTTTAGAATATTGGCATTCAGTAACATCCAAAACACAACTGCCAGCGTTCCAGTTAAAAAAACTGCCTGCTGCCATGTTCTGATTATAATTTCAAGATCAAAAATCATCATTTACACCCATCTTCCGGCGCGCCGCTCCTGCCCAGCCTTCTGCCCCCGCTGATAAGCTCGTAAAACGTGCCGGCCTGGCCGCAGTTGTAAACGGTCAGGCTGTCCACACCGGCCAGGTTGAGCAGGAAGGTTTTTAATTCTCCCTCGGACTTTGCTACTACGGAGGGCGCGTACCTGCCGCTGTCGTAAGCCTTTACTTCCGTGCTCTTGAGCCCGCCGCCCCTGCTGCTTTCAAGCAACTGCGGCGCGTTGTACTGGAACACGGCGCTGGCTACGGCCTCCGTGTTGTCGGGGTACTCGATCCACCGTTCCTCTATGCCCAGGAAGCGGTCCCTGCAGGTGCCCTTTTTCCAGCCGCCTTTCTCCACAAGTTCCTTTTCCGGACCGGTCAGTTTCACGGGCGGGTCAGGTACACATACCTTTTTGCAGTGGCGGGTTCCGTCCCGCCTGGTTTCGCACTCTGTTTCCCAGTGTCCGTACCGTACCTTTACCGTCACGTACCTTTTGCCGTTCAGCGAACCGGCCAGCGCGGCCGCGTCCACGGCAGTCTGGTTTTGCTCCCTGGCCACGTACCACCTGGCCAGGTCCGACCCGACGCCGGCCAGCAGCAAAAAGACCATCAGCATGATCACTGTCATGAACAGGATGGCTCCCCGCTCGTCGGCAATCAGTTGTTCAGGCGGAAGACGGCCGTTTCCCTGACGGTGAGTTGTTTTTCCCATGCTTCACCTCCCAACAAAGCGGAAGCGCCCGGTATGGCCAGCGGCACCCGGCAGGTTACCTCGCACTGCACCAGGTTGTATTGAGGTTTGTGCTTGTGAATTTCTATCTGCGCCCGGTCGGCGCTGATACCGCCGGAGGAAAGAATTTCATACCCTTTTTGCCGTGCGCCCGCCTCGCTCTGTTCTATGGCCGTGTAGTACCGGCCCGCCTCCCTGGCCGCCGCTATTACCGTGAGTTTGTCCTTTAAAACCAGGGACATGTTGCACATGAAGGCCCAGATAAACAACAAGAGCACAAAGCACAGGCAGTATTCCAGCAGAATGCCGCCGCGCCTGTCGCTTGTAATTTTCCCGGGCATGCGCATCACCTCCGGTGCCTAAACTCCACGTAATACTGGTAGCTTTCGGTAAGCGTTATCTCGTTGTCCCATGCTTTGCCGCCAAAAAGCGCGGCAAAGCCCGGCGCCACTACCGGCACCCGGCATGTTACAGTGGCCGTCACGTACTCGGTATCCGGACTGGTGATGCTGACCTTGTTCTTGGTAGATACAAGGCCGAAGTCTTCCAGTAGTTTCCTGGCTTTCGCCTCGCCTTTCTCCCGGTCGCCCGTAACGGCCGCTGTCCTGCCCCCGGTCCTGGCTGCTGAAGCGGCCATGATGTCGCTATGCAATAAAACGGCTATGTTGATTGTCCCGAGAATGAGGGCAATGAACACGGGAAATACCAAGGCGAACTCCAGAATTGCGTTGCCGCGGTTGTCCCAGTAGATTTTTTTCAACTTATCACCTCCAGCCGGACCCTAAAAACAATGGCCGGCAAATTAAAAAATAGATTGAACTATTTGTGGCTAAAAGAATTAAGTCTGCCTTAAAAAGGAGATAACGCAGGGAGCCAGAACATTATCACCAAAATAAAAACATAAATAAATGCGATTCTTGTTGACCAATTTTTTGAGATTAGTAAATATTTAATTAAAAATAATATTTCTTTAATTCTTATTCCAAGTTTTTGCGAATGACCAACAATGTACCAACAAATAAATCCCCAGACAATAAAACAGGTTGATAAATGAATAATATTTAATAATAGCTGTAAGCTGTAGGCTACGCAAATAATTGTATTGTTGGCATTTGCCACCAGTATGTCCTTTGTTGCATTAAAAACAATTAATCCAGCATGGCTTAAAAAGGTAGTAAACAAACTAGCCCGTACCAAAATGCCGGTTACTTTATAAGAATCACCTCTTTTCCTTGAAGGTACTATATTATACGAGTGATTATATGAGTGGAAATAATGATCCAATTTTACCAACCCTCTTATCCTTAATAATATGCTTATTTGTGTTTAATATTGGTATTATATACCATAACCTTGCCTGTTGGTTGTATAATTTCTCTTTGGAATTATTACCTCAAACTAATTTACCTGAACCACATATTCATGACAGCGTTATTAAAATGATTTTTTTTGAGCTGTTTTCATCGCCATCAGAAGCTTTGCAGGCAATTAAAAGCCTTTTTAGTATATCAGGTATAATATTCCAACAAGATCTGTTGTTCAAAAGTATTCAACTATTTACTGAATTATTAAGTTTGATTAATTTGTATATCTCTTATCGTTACGGTACTTATGCTTTAAGTGTAATTACTTCCCTATCAATGATTTTAGCTTATTATCAAGTTGAAGTTCTTCTTTTAGATTATTTAGTAAAGTTAGTTTTATCTCTATTTGAAAATATCATCTTCATTATGGCATTATCTTTCCTTATTACTTTTAATAATAATCCTCCAAAAGTAAGCCATAGATATAAGTACAAAGCGTAAAATAAAAAATAAGTAACCACAAAAGATAAGATGTCTGCTTCATTTTCTAATAGGTTAATCAACTGTCTCGATAACATAACGGAATTAAAATTTAATATTTTTGTTACTGACAACCGAATTGCTATTAAGATAGAAATACATAGTGTTATGCAAATCAAGCAATGCTTAGACAAACATTTAATAGTATCCGCTAATGAGTCTAATTTTAAGATAATATTTTCTGAATTAATCATTGTCTCACCCCTGCATATTTTTGCGGTACCTTCTTTCACGGCGCAAGCTCAAACTGCTTTCCTTCAGTTACACTTGTTTCCGTCATAGCAAGCCCCTAACTTAAGTCGGGAGTGATTGGTAGAAGCTCCGCCGCATTAAGAAACACACAGCCAATCTTTTCTCCGACAATGCTGTTTCTAGTCCACCATGTTCGGTATAGGTACTATATAGTCCACCCTAACCGAAGAAGGGCCGCTTCCATCCACAATATTTCCAAAAATTGCACACTCTTAGCTACCACAAAATCAAAAAAAGTGGTTGTGTTAACCGCTACCAGCTATTTTTATACCCACCGGAGATGGTTTTCTTCGTCCTTCCTAAAAAGCCACGGTTTGCCCGAAACCGCATTTATTAATAAAACAGTTGTTCTGCAGAGGTGTTTAAGTATCTACCGGGCCGACGCTCGGGCAAGGGAGTCCGTGTATCCACCCAATGAATTAGGCGGGATTACAGCCTCCTTGCGCCCCCAATTTTCTAAAAACAAAAACCCGGCGGAGCCGGGTAATATTTTGCATTCAAAAGCCGGGGTCTACTGAATAAGTTCGCCCGTTATTTCGTCTGTCTCCGGGATCTCATTGATTACCTGCTGCGCGTTCACGGTCAGGCTCGCCCGGTTGTTGCCCGGCGCGCAGTCCTCAATGCCCTCCGGGGCCACCAGGGTGACCTTTACGGTGTAAGTGTGTGAGCCGCCCGTCGGGGGTTTCGCGAAAACATAGTCTTTTGTAACTTCACCCCTTTTTATGGGGAACGTTATAGGGTCGCCGTCAATGTCCCTGCCGGCGTACTCTATTCTGATTTGGACCGGGCCGGCGGGGCCGTCGTTGACGCGCTTGACGGTAGCTTCCAGCTTGAACCAGGAATCCGCGTAGATTTCCCCGATGTCCGGGCTGGTCAGGGTTACCGATACGTCGGTGCAGGGAATCTCAACGTCAACCGGGACGCTGACCTCGTTGTCGCCGGGGTCGAGCTCCTCGAAAACGTCCAGCACCGGCGGGCGCGCTTTGTCGATAACGGCGGTTATTTGGTCAACGCCGAACTCCGCCGTCCAGTCGAAATACACGGTCCGGCTTTCACCAACGCCCACGCCTCGCAGGTAGTACATGGTTTTGCCGTCAGGTGTCTTTTCGCTTGGTATGGGGCTGCCGCTTTCGTCAAAAAGCTCCAGGTGTTTGCCGCCGTAAAACACCCCCACCGGCGCGTCTACGTAAGGATAGAAGGTGCCTAAATCGTATTTAAATGTGGCCGAGCCGCGGTAAGTCTGCCCGGAACTGGCTTTTTCACCTTCGGGTATGCCCGGGTCCACTGATACGGCCTGGAGGTTCAGCAGCGGCACGATGTAGAAACCGATAACGCCCTGCTCTGTGGTGATCAGCCCGAAACCGCTGTCCGCTGATATTTCGCCCGACACGCCGCTGGCGTAGGGGTCAAGGCCAAGCTTTGGAGCTATTTTTATGTTGCCTGCGGGGCTTACGGGCTGACCGTTCTCCGGGTTAAGGCGCGCCAGCCAGCCGTCAGACGTGCCTATCCAGACAGCCCTGCTCAAATTGCTCAAATAGTTTACAACTACAGGCGCCGTCTGGGCTCTGCTCTGGAAGTCCCTGGCCCAGAGGGTGTTGCCGTTCTTGCAGTCCAGGGCGATGAGTTTCCCCCTGGTGGTGCCCACGGCGGGG
>CAJYBN010000027.1 GCA_913064925.1 uncultured Peptococcaceae bacterium | reverse complement strand
CTCCTTTGCCTGCAAGCTGGGCGAGGGCGAAATGGAAGAAATCAACAAGGACCGCTGCACTTCCTGTAACATGCGGGAACGCTGCATGTTCCGCCGCAACGGGATGAGCTGCCGGCAGGCGTCCGGGGATTAACGGGTAAAACGCGCGACGCTGTTGACAAACCTTGACAGGCGTTTTGAGTTTCCTGGTGTGAAGCGAAGGTAACAGAAACGCCCTTTGTCAACACTCTGGGGGGTTATTCATGGAACAGCAAATCAAGGACATGGCCCTGCGGGCCAAGAAGGCGGCCGGGCAGCTGGCCGTCGCCCGCACGGAACACAAAAACCGGGCCATCATGGCCATGGCCCGGCTGCTGGAAGAAGAAGCGGAGTCCGTGCTGGCCGCCAACCGGGAGGACATGCGGGCGGCCGAGCAGTCGGGGCTCCCCAAGCGGCTGGTGGACCGCCTGGCTTTTGGGGAAAAGAAAATCCGCTCCCGCATCGCAGCGCTGCACGAAATCGCCCGGCTTCCCGACCCGGTGGGTTCCGCCGATTTCTGCGTCAAGAGACCTACCGGCCTGCAAGTTTCCCGGGTGCGGGTCCCCATCGGGGTGATCGGCGTAATATACGAGGCGCGGCCGCATGTTACGGTTAACGTGGGGGCGCTGGGCATGAAGGCGGGCAACGCGGTGATTTTAAAGGGAGGAGCGGAAACGGTGCGCACCAACACCCGCCTGGGGGAGCTTTGGGCCGCGGCGCTGGAAGAAGCCGGGCTTCCCGCCGGCGCGGTGCAGGTGATCACCACCGCCGACCGGGCCGCCACTACGGCCCTGGTCAAGCAGGAGGGGCTGGTTGACCTGCTGGTGCCCCGGGGCGGGCCCGGGCTGATCAAGTTTGTGCACGAGCAGGCCAAAATACCGCTGCTGAAGCACTACAACGGAATCTGTCACGTGTACGTGGACCGGGACGCGGACATGGAGAAGGCCGCCGCGGTGGTGGTTGATTCCAAGGTGCTGATGCCCGAGGTGTGCAACGCCGCCGAGACCATGCTGGTGCACCGGGATATCGCTGCCCGGGCGCTGCCGGCCGTGGGCGGGGCGCTGCGCCGGGAAGGCGTCGTCATTAAGGGTTGCCCCGCCACCAGGGAGATATTGCCCTGGGCGGAGGCGGCCGGTGAGGACGACTGGCGCACCGAGTATTTGGACCTGGTCATCAGCTGCCGGGTGGTGGACTCGGTGGAGGAGGCCGTAGAGCACATCAACACTTACGGTTCGCACCACACCGACGCCGTGGTGAGCGAAAATTATTCGTGCATCAGCTATTTCGAGGAACGCGTTGACTCCTCGGTGGTGCTGGTCAACGCCTCTACCATGTTCAACGACGGCGGCGCCCTGGGCATGGGCGCGGAGATCGGCATTTCCACCGACCGGCTGCACGCCCGCGGGCCGGTCGGCATGCGCGACCTCACCACTTACAAGTACGTGGTGCGCGGGTGCGGGCACGTAATGGGACAATAACGGGGGAGCGTGACGTGAAGCAACTGTTTGTGCAGCTGGAGGAAGCATTTCGGGAAAAGGAACGCCGGCGGGCGGGTAAACCGCGCTGCGCCGGGGCGGAATTGAAATTCCCGGCGGTAAACGGCGACGGGACCGCCGTTGATTATGATAAAATTGTAAAGCTGTGGCATTTCCTGGCGGGCGAGGGCTGGAACCTGATGACGGATCCCGGCACCGGGGACCCGGTGGGAGCGACCTGCCCCCGCGCAAACCGCCACGACATTATTACCACCGAAACGGGTTACTGCAAGCTGGAGGTAGCCCTGGCCTATGAGGACAACCTGTTTAAACTGGCCCGCCGCCTGGAGGAAATCAAGCGGCTGCTGCGGCGGTTCGGCGACAGGGAGGGGGTCAGGTTCCTCGGCCTGGGGCTGCAGCCGGTTTCCCCGCCGGGCGAGTACCTGATGAGCAAGAAATCCCGCAACCTTTTTTGGAACCGGGTCTTCGGCAACGACCGGGTCAGCTTGTTCACTGTTTCCGCCACCAACCAGGCGCATATTGACGTGAGCCTGGCCGAGGGCGCCGATGCCGTCAACGTGTGCAACGGGCTTTCCGGTGCCCAGCTGGCGCTTACCGCCAATTCGGCTGTGTGGCGCGGGAAAGCGGACGCGGAACACCGCGCCCTGGCCGAGGCTTTCTGGTACTGGTGGCTGCCGGACGACCCGCGGGTGGGGATGACCGTGCGACCATTTGCGGACTGGGAAGACTACCTGCGCCACATTTGCGGGTTCAAGCCCGTGTTCGTGGTGCGGGAAGGCCGCTGCCTGGGCATATTTCGCTACGGCAGCTTCACGGAATATTACCAGGCCGGGGAGAACGCGCAGGGCGAGGACGAGAAGGGCAGCGCCGTGCCCCTGGTGCCGCAATACGCCGACCTTAACCGGCACTACACCTTTTGCTGGCACGACGCCAGGCTGTCCGAGTATTTCACCCTGGAAAACAGGGTCAACTGCCAGCAGCCGCCGGGCGAGGAGCTGTGCGTAACGGCCCTGACCCTGGGCCTGCTGGAAAACCTGCCTGAAGCCCGGGCGCTGGTGGAAGCTTATCCCTGGGAACTGCTGCGGGAACTGCACGACGCCGCCGTTAAGCACGGGCCGCGGGCTCGCGCCGGCGGTACCGGCGTGCTGAAGCTGGCCCAGCGGATGCTGGAAATCAGCAGCCGGGGTCTGAAGTCCCGGGGACAGGGCGAGGAAACCTTTTTGGAACCGCTGTGGAAGCGCCTGCGGGAGGGCCGCTGCCCGGCGGACGACGCGTGCGCTGTGGCGGAGCGGGACGGCATTGCGGGCTTGGTGGAAAAGTACAGTATCTGACGAGGCATCGTTTGTTATTTGTTATATAATAAACTTATGTAATAAGTAGAGGATGTTGTTAATCTTTGGCTGGCGCTTTTAGTTTCCGGGAATGAGGAAGGAAACAAAAGCCCCCTTTATAAGTAATTTGCACCAGGAGAGGAAATAAACATGCCCAAAGACTACGTTTTGTTTGACCTGGACGGCACCCTGTTGGATTCCCTGCCGCTGATAGAAACTACTTTTCGCCACGTGTTCCGGAAAATGAACATTCCCTGGGACAACGGCGCGGTGATGAAGACGGTGGGACTGCCCCTGCGCGACGCCTGCCGGCAATTTGCCGGGGACAGGTGGCAGGAATTTTTTGACTGTTACGTGAACTACCAGCTTACCATCCACGACCAGTATATCAAGCTGTTTCCAGGCACTGCGGAGGCGCTGCGGCAAATAAGGCCGCTGGTGAAGGGAGTGGGGGTGGTAACGTCCAAGCGGCGGCCCATGGCCCGGCGGGGCATCGCCACCACCGGGCTGGACCGTTACCTCGATGTGGTGGTTGCCCTGGAAGATGTGGAGAAACCCAAGCCCGACGCCGAGCCGGTGCTGCGCGGCCTGGAGAAGCTGGGCGCTGCGCCGGACCGCGCCGTTTTCGTGGGAGACAGCTTGTTTGATGTGCAGGCCGGCCGGGCGGCCAACGTGACTACTATCGGGGTAACCTGGGGCATGGCTTCCCGGGAGGACTTGCAGGCGGCCGGGCCCGACCATATCGTGGACACCTGGCCCGACCTGGTGGAGGTCTTAAAAAGCCTGAACTAATACCCACGCGTTGAGGGCTGCCCGGTGGCGGCAAAGCCGCCGGGCCGGGGTTGTTGATAAACCATAGCGGGGCGCTTTCGTTTTTAGAGCGAACGACGTACGGAGCGCCGGGTAACAACTCTTGGCGCAGCGAAGGAGCGAAACCGGGAGGTGCGAGCAGGACGCGCGCGCCAGCCCGAACTGAGACAGGAAATGAAC
Organism: uncultured Peptococcaceae bacterium; assembly: GCA_913064925.1. Classification (GTDB taxonomy): domain Bacteria; phylum Bacillota; class Desulfotomaculia; order Desulfotomaculales; family Desulfallaceae; genus CAJYBN01. The sequence continues at coordinate 17,132 of CAJYBN010000027.1, read as the reverse complement.
ACGGGGCGGCCCGGTTTCGCCCCGAGCGAGCCGCGGAGTTTGGAGTGAGCGAAGGTAACGGAAGTGCCCTCTGTAAACATTCTGAAGGGGTAACCGCAATGGGGTTACCCCTTTGCTTCTTAACGCAAGCCGGGACTATCCTTTCAGGTTGTATTTGTCCCTCAGACGATTTATTACCGTGGCGAATTCACCCCAGGTGACATTGGCATCCGGCGGATGGTCATCGACAATTAACCCTGCTTCCCGCAGGCGCTGGATTTCCGCTGCCGGGTTCCACTCCGGGACGCTGTGGGGAGGCGGCTGAACGGGTTCCTGCGGGGGAGGGGTAGGGCCGGGCAGTTGAGGCGATGGAGCCGGTTCCTGCGGGGGAGGGGTGGGCCCGGAACCCGGGCCGGTTGCCGGCATAACTTCATCCACGAAGCGAGCCATAAAATCCCTGACTATACTCACCCCGTAATCCGGTGAGGGAGCCCACTTGCCGCCCAGGTCCTCAACGAAGTTCACGGTGCCGCCCCAGCCGGCGGCAAGCACTGCACGGCGTCGGGGGTCCAGTTCCGGCCGGCCCGGCGGCAGTTCGCCCCCGTGACAATAAGCATGCCAGTGCTGGAACTGGGCTTCGATACCCTCCCGGGGTGTTTTAAAGGAGGCCCTTTGTTTGCCGTCGAAGGTGCCCAGCCCGCCGAAATTGTTTTGTTCCGGTTTTACGCTGCCCCCAAATTTCCAATAAAGCGTTTCTTTGCATGACTGGGCGAAAACAGCGTCCCAGCGGATCCGGTAAAGCTGCCCCATTTCTACATAAATGTTAATAAAGTCAGGTGCGGCGGGATTTTGGGCCTGCAAAAACTGCCTGGCCCTGTCGGGCTGCGTGGTTACGGGCACCCGAACGGGCACGCTCCCGCCGCCGGGCTTTTTGTCGTCTAATTGCAGCGCCCTGGCTACACCCTGGCCGATGGCCGTCCCCAGCGCACTCAGAAAATCGTTGTTTAACAACCAGGATAAATCCGTTTCCTGGTCGATAAAAAGGTTTTCCAGCAATACGGCCGACATGGCCGTTTTGCGGAGCACTGCAAAGTTAGCCTTTTTTTTGCCCCGGTCCACAATGCCCCGTTCTTTGTAAAAACCGGCCAGCCAATCGTGTATGATCTCCCTGTACTGCTGTGTGGTTGAACCGGCGTGGGTATAAATATAGCTTTCAAAACCCGTCCCTCCCCCGGCGTTGACATGCAGTGAAACAAAAAGCCGGGCCTGCAATTGATTAGCATATATCGCTCGCTCGTTTAGCCCCATGGTTATGTCGCCGATCCTGGTCAAATGTACCGCCGCGTCATAATTGGCATTGAGAAAACGGGCGGTTTTATCGGCAATGATCAGGTTAAACACTTTTTCGCGGTGCTGGCCGTGTACGGCTCCGACTTCCTGCCCGCCATGCCCCGGATCGATAACGATTACCGGCAATTTTGATCACTCTCCTCCAAACGCTTTTCCAAGCGTGCAGTGTTCTGGAATAGCTGACAAATGGCTCACCGTCCGTAAGGGACGCTGTCTCAATCCGCTGGTAAAAATGGGGTGTTTATATATTCTATGACATAAACTGTAAAAATCTCATGCAGGACGTGACGATAATTTTTTATTTATTAATATCTGGCAACTAAACTAAAACCTGGTGCGTAAGCGGGGGATGAAAACGACTTTTGACTGCGACAAAGAATTGCTGGATGAGTTTGCCGAGGAACTGGCTAAAACCGCCAGGCCGTTCCCATCAAGGATCAGCGCCGACCCGGACAACGTGGAGCAGGGCCTGGCTAAGCTGGTGCTGACCCTCATAGAATTGTTGCGCAGATTGATGGAATAGCAGGCCCTGCACCGTATAGAGCGCGGCACCCTTACCGACAGCGTGGTTTTTGTTGGCCGGCCAAAAACAGGAAAAACAGACGGTGGACTTGACTTTTGTTGTGCAAATGCATATAATGCATATAATAAAAAAAATATACTCAACATGAAAATGGGCGGGTGTAGCTCAATGGTAGAGCATCAGCTTCCCAAGCTGAGGGCTGAGGGTTCGATCCCCTTCACCCGCTCCAGTTGTAGCACGGGTTTCGGAGGTTGGTAACAACCTCCGATCTTTATTTTGATCCCAATCTTACCCCAATGATAAAAAGCAACCGACTTTTAACCAGTTGCTTTTGCTTTTTATTAACACTTATTTTAACTTGATAGTAATATCCGCTTGAACTGATTGTAGTTTTTTGCGCTTCTTTCCGGGTTTTGCCGTAAATATATTTTAACTTTGGCTTCCCGGTAAAGGGATTATGCCCAATGGTTATCTGGGCCGTCCATCACCTGTCTTTGTGCTTATAAATACTCCCCTCGCCATGCCCACACTTCATCCCTAATTGGTAACTACTACTGCTATTGGCGCATATACTAATTAGGGGTGAGCTTAAATGAGTAATATAGCTAGAATGGCTTTATACCTTGTTTTAACAACAATATCTCTTGTGTTATCAGCAATTACATATGTTATCGCTACGACAAAAGCACCAGAAATTGAGATTTATATCATGTCTATTGGCATCTCAGTAGCAGTATTTCAGGTGGTATTGCTTGGGGAGATAATACTAACCGTAAATAAACTGATTAAGCGGGAGTATGATAATTAAAATTAATGAGGTATTGATAAAATATTTTTTTTGTTTTAATAAGCGACAGATAAACCAATATTTTTAAAAATGAAACACCCTTGCAGGGGTGTTAAAAGGGCAATATACTTTTCCAAGCACCAGCGTAAACTATAGCGCCGGTACGGTATGACAAACACTACCATAAGGGTAACATAAAGGGTATCGGTCTTATAAATTGTGCCACATTCTTACACACCTACCCTATACCTTAAGCTAACGACTACTGTTTACTTTTGTCGTTCGGGGCTTTCACCCTATAGGCATTGCCCATGCCGGGCGCACAACCGGGAGGTGCGCGCGTCCTGCGCGCGCAGCCCGAGGAGGTGAACTCGGGGCGGCCCGGTTTTGCCCGTAGCGAGCCTTAGAGGTATCCGACGCGGAGTTGGAGTGAGCGTAGATAACTAAAAATGCCTTTTAACCATGATGGTTATTCTTGCTGTTTCGCCCGCTTGATATAAGGATAGAAACGAATTGATTATCATGCCGGCAACAAGGGCTGCGAGAAAGCCCAGCACTAGCTTCAGGTATAGGCCGCTTTCGGAGTTGAAAACGGCTATTTTGTTGCGCAGCTTGTCGATCTCCTGGCGAGCACTTTCCACCTCCCGTTCCTGTTCATCCAGCTTTTCGTTGAGGTCGGCAACGGCTTACAAATAACGACGATTTTGGAGCAGGTGGCTTCCTTGAGCGCTTGATGAAAAAGTGGTGAGCACTTGCGCAACTTTCCCTTGTTGGCATATAATTTAACCAGTTGACGATATGCAGGGAGGGGTTGAACATGAGCAAACATATAAAAACCATCGGCGGCCGCGCGCTGCGGGATACCGTGCACAATGGAGGCTGCCGGGAATGCCGGACCTCTTGCCAGTCGGCATGCAAGACTTCCTGCACGGTAGGCAACCAGGCCTGCGCTAACAAAAAGAACAAGTAGACACCTGATCCCCCGGCGGGATGAGGTCTTTTTTTTGAAGGGAATGATGGCGGTTTGATTCATGCCTTTACTTTTGACGGCACGGACATAGTGTTGGACGTGAACAGCGGCGCCGTGCACGTGGTGGATGAACTGGCGCTGCACGTCATCAGGGATTACGAGACCCTGCCGGAAGAAAATCTGGCGCAAAAGTACGCGCCCGTTTACGGGCCGGCTGCAGTGCGGGAAGTATTGCAGGAAGTGCGGGAGCTAAAAAAACGGGGGCTGCTGTTTGCACCGGACCCGCTGCCAGAAGGTTACCGTCCTCCGGAGGAGGACACCGTCAAAGCCCTGTGCCTGCACCTGGCCCACGACTGTAACCTGCGCTGCCGGTACTGCTTTGCCGGGCAGGGGGATTTCGGCGGCGACCGGGGCCTCATGTCCCCGGAGGTGGGCCGGGCGGCCATAGATTTCTTGATGGCAGCATCAGGCGACCGCCGGCACGTGGAAGTGGATTTTTTTGGCGGCGAACCACTGCTGAACCGGAGGGTGCTGGTGGACCTGGTGCATTACGGCAATAAGCGGGCCCGGCAAGCCGGTAAGGAAATCAAGTTCACCCTCACCACCAACGCGCTCCTGTTGGATGGGGAGATGCGGCAGTTTATCGGCGACTACGGGCTGGCGGTGGTGCTGTCCATCGACGGGCGGCCGGAGGTGCACGACCGCATGCGGCCCTTCCCTTCCGGCGCGGGCAGCTACCAACAGGTGATGGAAAATGTCAGCCGGTTCGTACACTCGCCCCACTGCGGCGAATATTACATCCGGGGCACCTTTACCCGCTACAACCTGGATTTTACCGAAGACGTGCGTCACTTGGCCGAAGCTGGCTTCCAAAGTATTTCCCTTGAACCGGTGGTGGCCGGGGCCGGGTGTGACTACGCTCTGCGGGAGGAAGATGTGCCCGTATTGCTGGCGGAATATGACAAGCTGACCAGGTATTTGCTGGAAAGGCGGCGGCAAGGGCGACCGGTGGAATTTTTTCACTTTATCATCGACTTGGAGGAAGGGCCCTGTTTGCCCAAGCGCCTGACGGGATGCAGCGCGGGCCAGGAATACCTGGCGGTTACCCCGGCCGGGGATTTGTATCCTTGTCACCAGTTTGTGGGGCGACCTGGTTTTCGCATGGGCAACGTGTTTAACGGCAAGGCGGGAAAAAATTCGGCAAATTTGTTCCAAAAAGCGCATATATATAATAAAAGCGCCTGTGGACAGTGCTGGGCTAAATTTTTCTGCAGCGGCGGCTGCCATGCCAATGCCCTCGCCTTCAACGGCGACTTGCTGAAACCCTACCATCTTGGTTGCTTGTTGGCTCGCAAACGCTTGGAATGCGCACTTTACCTGGAAGCAATTGCTCGGCAGTAAGGGGGCGTTATAGTCCCCTTTTTCGCTGAAAACGGCGCGTTTACGGCGAGTGACCCGGTATGGTATAATATACGCGGTTTAGTTTCATTTTTCTTTCCATATTATCCCATGGCGTGCGAAAGGAGTGCTTTTTGCTGGCTGATCAAATACCGGGTAAATTGATTCATCAAATAAAAAATTATTACGGAATTTGGCGCCAGCTGTTCGGACCCCGCTTTTTAATCAAGATTTTCATGCTGGTAAGCATGCCTGTTCTTCTGGTGGGTTTTTTTTTCAGCCAGGCGCGCTGCGCCGTTGTGGCGGGGGACGAGGTGGTGGCCGTGGCCGCCGACCGGGAAACGGCCATGGCGGCGGTGGAAGAGTTTATTTCCCGGCGGGAGGAAGCTGCGGGGATGCCCGTCATGCTGTTCGAGGAGATTAAGTACAGGCCTACCTGGCGGCTTACGGACGCGGCCGGCAAGGAGGAAATTATACGCGGCTTGTCCCGCCATCTCAGCTACGGTTATAAAGCTACCGGCATATTCGCGGACGGCAAAATGGTGGCTTTGGTGGAAGACCGCGCGGCGGGCAACCGCGTATTGCACGAGTTATTACACATGTACAGCGAACAGGGGAAGCTGGAAGTTTCCTTCAAGCAAAGGGTGGAACTGAAACCGGTAGCGCTGGGCGATAGGGAACCCATGAGCGTGGAGGAAGCCTTGGAACACATTCGCTTCGGCGGCAGCAAAGCCAGGAGTTACAAGGTGAAACAGGGCGACACCCTGTGGGATATTGCAGCTGCGGTAAACCTGCCGGTGGAAGAATTGCAGCTGGCCAACCCGGGCTTGGACCCCGAGGCCCTGCAGGTAGGGCAGGAGATCACCGTGTCCCCTACTTCCCCGTTGATTGACGTGCTGGCCGCCTACACAGACACCCGGCGGGAGGAAGTGCTGTACCGGGTACAGGAAAAGGTGGACAAAAACCTGTTTTTAGGCGAGCGCAAGATTGTTCAGCAGGGCCAGCCCGGCCTGAGGGAAGTGGTTTACCGGGTAGTCCTGGAAAACGGTGTTGAAGTGCACGAGGAAATCATTGCGGAAAAAATAATCAAGGAACCGGTGCCGCAAATTGTGGCTAAGGGCACCAGGAAACTGCTGGCCTTTCGCGGCGGCAACGGCCGCCTGGCCTACCCTGCGGCGGGAGCGATAGTATCTCCCTTTGGCACGCGCTGGGGGCGCTTCCACAGCGGTGTGGATATTGCCGCCAGCTACGGCAGTCCCGTGGTGGCGGCCGAGTCCGGTACGGTAACGCGGGCCGGTTACTACGGGGGTTACGGCCTGTGTATTGACATTAACCACGGCGGCGGCGTGGTTACCAGGTATGCCCATCTTTCCTCCGCTGCGGTGAAACCCGGGCAAAAGGTGGAGAGGGGGCAGTTCATCGGGCGGGCCGGCGCGTCGGGACACGCCACCGGGCCGCACCTGCACTTTGAAGTTATAGTGGATGGCGTACATAAGAATCCCTCCCTGTTTTTCTAGCGGTTACTGCTGTATTTCCAGGTTATGCTGTTTGACCCGCGCTGCATTTCATGTATAATGTGTTTGAGCGGATTTGCCAACTATGCAGGGGGGGCAAATGATGGCCAAGAAAAATACCAGGAAATCTGGTAAAAGCATATCGTCATCTTCCTTTGTGAATATGGCCAAGCGAAAAAAACAACAAAAAATCGTTTTCGGCATACTGACCTTTGTGCTGGGAGCCGGCTTGGTGGGGTCGTCCATGTTCTGGGCCTTCGGCGGCAGAACTTCGTTTAATCCCAAGCCCAAAGCGGCCGGTGCACAGCAGCAGGTAACAGTTCAGGAACAAATTGCCGACTTGGAAAAACAACTGCAAGAAGACCCCAAAAACACCCGGTTGATGGGGCGGCTGGCGTCCCTTTACTGGAATGCAGGCCAGTCCCAGCGGGCAGCAGAAATTTATCAACAGGCTCTAGAAATCAAACCGGATGACCATAAGCTGCGCAAAGACCTGGCGCTGACCTATTACCTCATGGGCGAATACGATAAAGCCGTGCACCAGATGGAAGTGGTTGTGCGGTCCAACCCGGAGGATGCCGAAGCGCATTTTTTACTGGGCCAGTTTTGCGCGTACCGCAGCGATGGCGGACGCGATGTGGAGAGGGGCATTGCGGAACTGGAAACGTTCATCCGCCTGCGCAAGGAAGGTATCGACGTACAAAAGGCCCAGCAGATGATAGATGAGTTAAAAGCCGGGCAAGCCGGTTAAATAAAAAGAGTCAGGTTATACCTGGCTCTTTGTTATAATTACCACTTATTTCCGCAGAAAACACGGCCCGTTTAATTATATAATTAACTTACATAATCAGCATGTTAATTTAATTAACTTCAATAATCCACTTATTATTAATTTTTATTTTTTTGTCGATTTGGGTGAGCGGAAATGAAACTGGGAACGACAACCGGCTCCCCGGCTGCAAGCGGGCCCTGGACCGGCCTGGTTAAGCTGCTGTCCGCCCTGCTGGCGCTGCTTTTCTTCCTCAGCATGCTGCTGGCGGCCTGGGTGCCGGAAAGCGTAAAAATGTATTTTTACGGGATTTTCCGGGAGATAGCCCGGGTGCAAATGCTGCTGCGCACCCATGGCTGGCAGCAATTACAGGATGAGCATTTCATCATCCGTTACCGGGGGGACGAGGAGGAGGCCCGCCTGGTAGGGGAAACCGCCCGTTTGTTTTACCGGCAGATTTGCCGTGATTTTGCCTACGTTCCGCAACTGCACCGGATGCCCCGGGTGCCAATAGTGGTTTACGGCTCCCGGGAGGAACTGAACGCCAGTTTCGGCTGGCCGGCCAGTGAAAACGCCATGGGCGTTTACTGGGGCGGCGTGATCCGGGTGCTGGCGCCGCGGGTCTGGGTGGAAGACGGCGACGCCGAGGCGGTGCGGCGGACTTTCCAGCAGGCCGGGCCCATAGCCCACGAGCTGACCCACCTGGTGCTGGATTACGCGGCGCGGGGCAATTACCCCCGCTGGTTCACCGAGGGCGTGGCGCAGTACGAGGAATTCAAGCTGACGGGATTTACGCTGGAACGGCAAGCAGGAATTTATCATCAGAGGTTGTATCCTTTAGATATAATGAACCGCGGTTTTGATGCCTTGCCGGACCAGGCGCTTGCTTACTGGCAATCACTGTCGCTGGTGCAATATATTGTGGCGGTCTACGGCGAAGAGGGACTGCATAATATAATAAAAAACTTGTCCCGGCATACCGGTTTTAACGAAGCGCTGGTACAATCACTGGGGCTTGATGAGAAAAGGTTGGAGAAAGAATGGCACGACTGGCTGACAGGGGAGTCGCGTCGCTACCCCTCCATGAAACGGGAGGAAACAATTTAATAATGGACAAATTTGTTATTACCGGGGGTAAACCCCTGCGGGGCAAAGTGCGCATCAGCGGCGCCAAGAACGCGGCCTTGGCTATTTTGTGCGCTTCCATGATGGCCGGCGAGGAAGTAGTGTTGGAAAATATCCCGGACATCAGCGATGTCCGGGTGATGATAGAAATCATCAAGCACATGGGAGCGCGGGTGACCTCCAACGGCGATGCGTCGGTGCGCATTATCGCACCATCCCGCGCTGCTGCCGATCCGCCCTGCCACCTGGTGAAAAAGCTGCGGGCTTCCAACCTGCTGCTGGGGCCGCTTCTGGCCAGGTACGGGTATGCCTGCATTTCCCTTCCCGGCGGCTGCAACATTGGGGTCAGGCCCATGGACTTGCACTTCAAGGGTCTGGCTGGCCTGGGAGCGCAAATCGATTTCAACGGGGGGTTTGCCATCGGCAAGACCCCGCGTCGCCTGAAGGGTGCGCGCATTTACCTGGACTTCCCCAGCGTGGGTGCCACGGAAAACATTATGATGGCTGCGTGCCTGGCGGAAGGACAAACCGTGCTGGAAAACGTGGCCAAGGAGCCCGAAATAGTGGACCTGGCCAATTTTCTCAATTGCTTAGGCGCAAAGGTGCGGGGCGCCGGTACCGACATCATCAAGATCGAGGGGGTGCCCGAACTGGGCGGCTGCGTCCGTTATGCCGTCATACCAGACCGCATCGAGGCGGGCACCTTCATGGTGGCCGCGGCGATTACGCGGGGCAGCTTGGTGCTGGAGAACGTTATCCCTCTGCACGTGGAACCCATTTGTGCCAAGTTGCGCGAGGTCGGGGTGAACGTGGTGGAAAACGGGGACATGCTGACGGTGGAAGCAGCCGACGCCAGCCTGCGCCCGGTGGATATCAAAACCCTGCCTTACCCCGGGTTTCCCACCGACATGCAGTCCCAAATGATGGCCATGCTGGCTACCGTGGAAGGCACCAGCGTGATTATCGAAAACATTTTTGAAAACCGGTTTCAAGTGGCCGACGAGCTGAAAAGAATGGGCGCCCGCGTTAAAGTGGAGGGCCGCATGGCGGTGGTGGAGGGGGTGCCTGCGCTGTACGGCACCAGGGTCAAGGCCACCGACCTGCGCGCCGGCGCGGCCCTGGTCATAGCCGGGCTGGCGGCCCGGGGAGATACGGAGGTGTACAACGCCCGTTACATCGACCGGGGATATCACCGGCTGGAGGAAAAATTGCGCCGGCTGGGGGCAGAGGTGGCCAGGCCCTGACGGCACGACCGGGTGCTGCACTTGAGCGGGGCGAAACGGGGGACGAGCCTTGCGCATTACCGTGGCCGCGGTGGGCAAGTTAAAAGAGAAATACTGGCGGCAGGCCGCAGCGGAATACATCAAACGCTTGGCGCCGTACTGCCGCCTGGAGGTTTGCGAGGTCCCGGACGAGGGATTTGCGCCGGGACTCGGCCCGGCGGAAGAGGAAAAAGTCAAAGCCCGGGAGTGGCTGAGGTTGGCCCGCTGCCTGCGGCCGGGCTCTTACCTGGTGGCCCTGGACGCGCGGGGCGAGCAGGTTTCTTCGGAGGAACTGGCGTCTCGCCTGGAAAGGATGGCCCTGGCGGGGCAAAGCGACGTTACTTTCCTGATCGGCGGCACCCTGGGACTGCCGGGAGAGGCCCTCCGGCGGGCGGACTGGCGCCTTTCTTTTTCGCGCTTAACCTTTCCGCACCAGCTGATGCGGGTGATTTTGCTGGAGCAGATCTACCGGGCTTTTAAAATAGTACGCGGCGAGCCTTACCACCGGTAAGGCGCCGGCGTTTTTGCGGTGGGAAAACCCACCGGGAGGGATTGAGAAATATGTAACGAATAGTTTATCCGGGGTACCAAATGACTGCACCCGCCTTTGTGACGAGGGGAACTTGACGGTAATCAGGCCCGCGAAGCCGCCCGGAGCAATCTTCATTGTCGGCGCGTAGTTTGGACTGAGCGAAGGTAACGGAAGCGTCCTTTGTAAACAATCTGCCGCTGGTCAGTTAATCTGCAAGCATACTTATTTTTCGCCATGTTCTAAAAAAGTGACATAGCCAGGAAGGAAAAATGAAAGTTGTAACGAATAGCTAGTATAAGAATGCCCCACAGGCGTTAGTGCTTAATTTTTCTAGCCCGCAATGTTTTTATGGAACGTTGGTGGGGGTGTCTTTTCGCATTTTTGTAATCAGGCCGGCATATCCGGCGGCGATTTGTGCACCAGGATTTGTAGTTAATATTTGGAAGGAGGTGGGTTAAAGGCTAGAGTCAAGCTGATAAAGGCTGATCGCCAATGAGCCTTTGGTTGCTTAACCCATGTCAACAAAGGAGGTATTGAAGTTGGCTTTTGAACCCAAGGAACCACAAAAGGAAATAAAGTATCAAGAGTTACGTATTTACAGCGACGAAGAACTAAATAACTACACGGAAGAAGAACTTAAACAATTCAAAATCAAGCACGATATTCCCGACGTGGAAGAACTGGAGAAGGGACCGTGGCCCAGCTTTGTGGCCGATGCCAAGCGGGAGGCCCTGCGCAGAAGGAAGCTGGCCGATGACAGGATGCTCATTGATAGAGACGTAGTGGAGGACATGCTCGGGCAGCTGCAGCTGTCCTTCGATGATGGTGAAACACACTGGAAGCACGGCGGTATCGTCGGCGTGTTCGGTTACGGCGGGGGCGTCATCGGGAGATATTCCGATGTGCCGGAAAAGTTTCCTTCCATTACAGCCTTCCATACCCTGCGTGTCAACCAACCGGCCAGCAAGTTTTACAATACCGATTTCCTTCGTTCTCTGTGCGACCTGTGGGAATACCGGGGCAGCGGCCTGCTGAACATGCACGGTTCCACCGGGGACATCATCTTGCTGGGTACCACCACCGAGCAGCTGGAACCGATTTTCTACGAGCTGACCCATGAACTGCAACAGGACTTGGGTGGATCCGGCTCCAACCTGCGCACGCCTTCCTGCTGCATCGGTAAGGCCCGTTGTGAATTTGCCTGCATTGATACCCAGGACCTGTGCTACGAGCTGACCACCTACTACCAGGACGAGCTGCACCGCCCGGCGTTTCCTTACAAGTTCAAGTTCAAGATTGACGGCTGCCCCAACGGCTGCGTGGCCTCCATCGCCCGTGCCGACATGTCCTTTATCGGCACCTGGCGGGACGAGATTCGCATTGACCAGGAGGCGGTCAAGGCCTATATGGCAGGCGAGATAGAGCCCAATGCCGGCGCGCACAAGGGGAGAGATTGGGGTAAGTTTGATATTCAAAAAGAGGTTATCGACCTTTGTCCCGCGCAGTGTATGGAGCTGGACAACGGCGAGCTGAAAATCAACAACCAGGAATGCGTCCGCTGCATGCACTGCATTAACGTAATGCCCAGGGCGTTAAAGCCGGGGAAAGATACAGGCGTAACCATCCTGTGCGGAGCCAAGGCGCCCATCCTGGAAGGCGCCCAGATGTCCACTATGATTGTTCCCTTTATGAAAGCCGAACCGCCTTACGATAACATTAAGGAGTTTATCGAGAAGGTTTGGGAATGGTGGATGGAAGAAGGCAAGAACCGCGAGCGCCTGGGCGAGCTGATCCAGCGCTTCGGCCTGCCGAAGTTCCTCGAAGTGGTCGGACTTCCGCCTGCCCCGCAAATGGTTAAGATACCCCGTGAGAACCCGTACATCTTCTGGAAAGAGGAAGATGTGCCTGGCGGATGGGACAGGGATATCAAAGATTACCGGGCCAGACATAAGAGATAGGGGGTTTGTATTATGGCATTATCACAGGAAAGACTGGGCAAATACGATCCACAAAATCCACAGAAGGACAGGATTACGGACCTGGGGCCGCGGCACTTCTGGCAGTATTTCCCGCCCGTTATCCAGAGAAACTATGGGAAATGGGCTTACCATGATATCCTGGAACCGGGCGTTATGGTTCACGTATCGGAATCCGGCGAGAAGGTATATACCGTCCGCTGTGGTGCGGCCCGCTTCATGACCGTCGAGCATGTCCGCGAAATTTGCGACATTGCCGACAAGTACTGCGACGGGTACGTGCGTTTCACCACCCGCAACAACATCGAGTTCATGGTGGAAAGTGAAGAAAAACTGGAGGCCCTGAAAAAGGACCTGGCCAGCCGCAAGTTCGTTTCCGGCAGCTACAAGTTCCCCATCGGCGGTACGGGTGCCGGTGTCAGCAACATCGTGCACACCCAGGGTTACATTCACTGCCATACCCCGGCCACGGACGCTTCGTCCATGGTGAAGGCCGTGGCGGACGAATTGTTCGATTACTTCAGGGGCATGACCCTGCCCGCTAAGGTTCGGGTGTCTATGGCTTGCTGCCTGAACATGTGCGGCGCGGTGCACTGCTCGGATATTGCCCTGCTGGGCTACCACCGCAAGCCTCCCATCATTGACCATGACATCATCAGCCAGGTCTGCGAAATTCCGTTGGCTATTGCCGCCTGCCCGGTGGGCGCCATTTCGCCCGACAAGACGCCGGACGGCAAGAAGACGGTGAAGATTAAACAGGAGCGCTGCATGTTCTGCGGTAACTGCTACACCATGTGCCAGGCCCTGCCGCTAGCGGACAAGGAAGGCGACGGCGTGACCATCCTGGCCGGCGGTAAGATCTCCAACCGCATCAGCGAGCCTAAATTCTCCAAGGTGGTTGTGCCCTGGCTGCCAAACAACTTCCCCAGGTTCCCCGAAGTGGTGCAAGCCGTCAAGAAGATCCTGGAAGCCTACGCGGCCAACGCCAACAAGTACGAGCGGTTGGGCGACTGGGCCGAGCGCATCGGCTGGGAGAAATTCTTCGAGAAATGCGATTTGCCTTTCACCGAGCACTTAATTGACGACTACCGCCTGGCGTACGACACCTGGCGCACCAGCACCCAGTTCAAGTTCACAGATAAGGCCTGGGAAGTCTCCAAGGCGGCAGGAGGGATTGACTAGGGTTACCTAGAATAAAGGAGATGTTAAATTATGGAAGAAATTAAAAAAGCCATTGTTGAGTTTGCTGAAAGCAGCAAGAAAACCAAATTTTACTTTAAAGACATTGAAAAAGCCGTACAGAAAAAAATTCCCGACGCCAAGGCGAGGGAAATCAAAAAGGCCTGCACGGCGCTGATCAACGAGGGAACGCTGATTTATTTCTCCACCGGCAGCAGCACCATGTACGGCTTAAAGGGCAGGGGTATAACGGAGGATCCGTCCTAGGTTTGCGTTTACGGCAGAGGTTGCTACCCGTGTTGGGTAGCGACCTCTCTTTATCTTATTACTCTACAGGGAAAGGTAGGTAACATGAAAACACCGCCAAGCTCGGAAGCGTTCATAGCAGAACAAATAAGGATCTTAAAGGAAAACCCCGAATGCGCCAACGCCATGTACAACCTGGGCGTCGCCCTAATGCAGCAGGGTAAATTCGACGAGGCCATAGACTGTTTCACGGAAGCTATCGCCAACAGCGGCCGCATGTTCGAAGCTTGCGTCAACCTAGGCTATATTTATTACAAGCGGGGCGACCTGGAAAAGGTCATTCATTACAACAAGAAAGCAGTGGAAATTGAGCCGCGCTACGCCCGCGGTTATGCCAACCTGGGGTTCGCCTACCTGCAGCTGGCCAGGACCGACGAAGCCATCGAGGTGCTGGAAAAGGCTATCGAGCTGAACCCCGATATCGCCCAGGCCTGGAGCAACTTGATCAACGCCTACCTGCAGAAGGGCGAACTGGACAAGGCCATCGAAACGGGTAACAAGCTGGTTGATTTCGCGCCTGGTTTCGCCCTGGGACATAATAACCTTGCTTACGCCTACTTCCTGAAAGGCAATTACGCAATGGCCATCAAGCACGTGGATAAAGCTGTCGAGCTGGGCTTCGAGGTGCACCCCCAGTTTCTCAAGGAATTGGAGCCTCATCGCCAAAAATGACCGTGTTTGCTGATATTTTTCGGGAATACGAAGGGCTGGTGGCCAAGGCGGACGTTGTTTTTCGGGAAATGGCCAGGGACTACGGTTCCAGCATCAATTGCCGGCCGCAGTGCGCGGACTGCTGCCACGCTGTATTCGGCCTTTTCTTGGTGGAGGCGGCGTACTTGAAGCAGCAGTTTGAAAAGCTCCCGGCGGAGGACAGGCAGGAAGCCCTGGCCAGGGCGGACAAGGCGGATAAAGAGCTGCGGCGCATGGAACAGCGGCTGGAACAGCGGCTGCGGCATTACGGCGACGACCCCCGGACGCTGGCCGAGGCCATGGGCAGGGAGAGGGTCAGGTGCCCGCTTTTGACCGATGGCTCAGAATGCTTGTTGTATCCTTACCGGCCGATAACCTGCCGGGCGTATGGGATTCCCACGGTGAGCGGCGGCAGGCTGCACGTCTGCTGGAAATCGGGATTTAAAAAAGGCCAGTCTTACCCAGCCTTTAACCTTGACGCGGTATATAAGGAACTTTACCGGTTGTCCGGTATCCTGCTGGAAAAGGCCGGCTGCGGCGACGGGGAAAGGGCTTCCCTGCTGTTTTCCGTGGCCAAGTCCATTAGTACGGACGTGCAGGAACTCATAACCGGAAGTTCCGCATAGCAGCGTGTAACTCCCCTATGTGCTCGCGCAAGTTGGCCTCTATTACCGCCAAATCGCCCGGGTCGCGCTGGCGGTGCAGGTCCAGCAGCGGCTCGAACAGGGTTTGCAGTTCCTGCCGGCTGAAAGATTGGCACAGCGCCAGCAGGTCGCCGGCCTGGCCCGGCGCCAAGCGTCCTTCCCTTTCCTGGCATTGCATGGCCTCGAAAAAGCCTTCTACGGTGGCCTGCAGGCAGGGCGCGCCGGCCCAGGCCGTCTCCCCGACGCCGTCCAGCTTATCCAGGCGCATTTGCAGGGTGAGGTTAAGGAAAAAGTAAATGAGCGCCACCAGGGGATTTAAGGCGTCCCCCGCGGTAAAAACCATCAGCGGTTCGTAGCTGCGGGCCGTAGTCAGCTTGACGTCCACCGCTCCCCCGGTGGTCTTGACTACGAAATCCCCCGCCGCGTGGTGCCACGGGTATATCTGGCTGTAATCTCCGGCGTCGTAATAAAGGGCGAGTATTTTGGCTGCCTGCCGGTATATGGCCCGGCTTTCTGCCGGGGTGGCCGCGCGGTAGCCTTTTTTCGTGTCCCAAATGACGAGCCCCCGGCCGTGGGGGCCGTCGGAGAGGTGCCACTCGTGGTAGTCCTCCAGCCACTCGGCCAGAAACATGGTCACGGTAACGCTATGTCCGCCCGGCGCCCGGCGCACCATTTCGTTAAGGCAATAAACCCGAGGCAGGTAGGGCAGGCCGAAGGCTTCGTGCAGGCGGCGCAGGGTGGCGAACTCGCGCTGCATCCACGCGCGGCCCACTGCGGAAACGGCGGTGATGACGGCCAGCTTGGGCCGGGCGTCAGCAAATATAAACTCGGCGCTGGCCACGTGGTAAAGGGCGCCGAGTTTTTCGCTGCGCAGCAAAATTTGCCCGGCGTCCGCCAGGGCCCGGGGACGGGGCAATATTGCACCGATGGCGGTTTCCACCGCTTCCCGGTTGGTAAGCAGGAAATCTTTCATGGCGGCAAAATATTCTCCCAGGGTGATGGCGGGGTGGTCCCCAGCGGGCTTTAAGGGTTCCTGCAGGGGTAACTCCTCAATATCCCCCTGCGGGGAAGAGAACAGGTAGCGTACCGGCGGTTTTAACTGCATATTTTTTCCAGCGCCTCCCGGGCCAGCTGGCCCACGGTTTTTCTTTTTATGCTGCCGTTGGCGTAAGTGATCACTTCGGCCGTTTGCTCCCGCAGGCCCGCCAGCCCTTCCTTGGCCTCCCGGGAGCCCAGGTTGCCCAGCAGCCAGGCGGCGTAACCCCGCGTTTCCGGCTGCTCATCGTAAAGGAAGGGGATAAAGTAAACAGCCTGCCGGATGAGGTCGGGCCTGGATTGGGCCGCCCGCCCCAAGGCACGCAGGGCCCTGGGGCGCAGCATGTCGTCCTCCAGAAACTGGTACAATGCGGGAATGTACCCCGCGAAGACGCCGGGCGCGTTGCTGATAATCTCCCCGATGGCGTCTACGGCTCCCCAGCTGGAGGCGGCGCTGTCCGTCACGGCGGTGCACAGGTGCTGCAGCAGCCTGGACACCGCATCCGGGTTTTGCCGGGCCACGATGCCGGACACCTTGCCGATCATTTCCGCGGCGCGCAGGCGGAGAAGTTCGTCGCCGGTATAAAGAAGGCGCTGCAAGTGCCGGAGCAGCCTTTTATCCCGCCCGGCCGCGGCCAAGAGGGGCTCGGTTTGGTAATCTCGCACCAGCTTCTCCACTTGATCTTTGGTCAGCTTAACTTCCGGCGCCTCCCGGGGCTGCGCTTCAAGCGCAGCCGGTTTGGCCCGGGCCAGCCTTTGCCGTACTCCCCCGTGGGTTACCTCCCTGATGTCTTCGTGCAGCCTCACAAAATAAAGGGCTCCGGCTATTCTCCGGCCCTCATAAAAGCCGCCCGGCACCACCAGGTGACTTTTGTCGTCGTAGTTTTCCACCAGCTGGTCCAGGTAATCTTCTTCCGGCAGTAAATTCCAGGCCAGGTCCCAGTCCATGTTACAGGCGAAGACCAGGGCCTCGATAAAGGCCGAGCCCAGGTTGCGGCCGCTGGCGTCATAAGCGTACACGGCGCCGCAGCGGCAGCACCCAACCGGCATGTCGCCCGGCCGCCGCGTGTCCAGTTCCCTCGGCCGGTCCACG
>CAJYBN010000026.1 GCA_913064925.1 uncultured Peptococcaceae bacterium | reverse complement strand
GATATCCTATCATGAAATATGCGCCACAGAGGATGATATGATACATTAACTCGATAAAGACATGATTTTCAATTTTTTCTCTTACACCTAACCCGACACATCCCCCCAATTGAAGAAAAATGACGGGACAACCAAACACTTACCGGGGAGTTTGACACTGCGGGGAAACATACAATAATTAAATTTATAATTTCTGTTTATTATTAACATTTTTGTAAAATTTACATGATAACATGTGGATAATAATCGATACTATTTAAACAGTTGATAAGAGCCAAAAAAGATGGTAAGGGAATGGTAAAGTTAGTATAATTACTTTAGGGTTTTTTCGGGTGGGGTTGAAATGCAAAAAAATAAAAAACAATTCAACCAAGAAAAACTCATAGAGATTTTAAAACAAGAACCGGACATTATTGCTGTTTATCTTTTTGGTTCATACCTGGATGAAAAGATTGCTCAGCCTGGAGACATTGACCTGGCATTGCTTTTTAACAAACCACCCAAAAGCAATGTGCAGCGTTTTATTGAGCTGTATCCCAAGTTGTCCGAGGTGTTTGCACCGTTTGAAGTAGATTTGTTATTTTTGCACTCGGTTAAACTCCCCATGCGCTTTGAAGTAATCAGCACCAGTAGAGTTATTTACTGTACGGATGATGATTTGCGTACAGATTTCGAAGATAACGTAACCAGGGAGTATCTTGATTATAAGTATCACCTGGAAGCCGCCCACAGGGAGTTTTGTGAGGAGTTAATGGAGGGAAATTTATTTGTTTAATCACCAGTTGATAGCCGAAAAATTGGGGATCATTCATTCTTCTTTCAATAGGTTAAAAAAACTAGCCCAGGTGCCAATAGAAGAATTTCAGAAGAACGAAGATGCCCAGGATATTGCTGAAAACAGGTTGCGCAAGGCTTTGGAAGCCTTGTTTGATTTAGGACGGCATATACTGGTTAAATCCGGGGCAGGAATACCCCAGGATTACCGGTCTGTTATTACTATGTTAAAGGAAAAAGATATATTGCCGGCAGATTTTGCTAATCAAATTGCGGGAATGGCCGGTTACCGGAACCGCTTAATACATGAATATAACAAGGTAACTGTGCAGGAACTACATGAAATATTACAGACAAGATTAGGGGACTTGGAACTGTTTTGCCAGTACATAACAAAATACCTCGCAAACAAGAAGTGAAGTTTATACCAGGTCTCTCCTTGAGTGGGCCAGGGGCGAATCCGTCCGTGAACTCTCCGGCATAGCCCCCCATGAAAGGATTAACTTCCGTGACCTGACAAACACCATCGCCGGCATATGCCTGTTGCGGGAAAGCCCCTGTGGATACTTTTACATTACCTTCCAAAACCCTCCACAAATGTTAATCCAACCTTATACAAAAAGCGTTTTCGGACAACGACTCTATTTTATTTATTTACGGAGTTTATTTTAGGGTAGTCAATGACTAGAGCCCGGTACAAATAAAACACACCCGGCCATTAATTAACCGGGTGTGTTTAAGCCTGCTTTCGTATGATAAACCCTTTTGCTTCCCTGCCTTACTTCAAATTCCCAGTCATTCACCCCGCTGCCGTTGAATTCGTTGCCCGCCAGGTCCTCGATGATGCCTGCCTCGTTGTTTACGCTGTATGTGTATGTTCCCTCGGGCAGCGGGCCGTCAAATTCCACAACCAGCTGATTATCATCAATGGTTATTTCGTCTACGATTACCAGGATATTGGCAGCCTGGTTGAACACCAGAACCCTGTTGTCGGCGGAGCCCTCATCCACCCAGCGCACGTTCTTATCAAAAGTCACTGTAATGGATTCTACATCCCCGTAAATCATGGAACCATCATCAGGGTTCAGTTCCTCCACCTCCGGGGCGTCTTCGTCTTCAGCAACGGTTTTGAATTCCCCAATGGCTTTTGCTTACTTTTGAAATTCAACTTTCAACTTTCAACACCTGGCACCATTTCTCGCAACCACCAGGGTATCCAGGCCTTCCGCCACGTCACCGGCACCGTCCGCCGGGGTCAGCTTCTTCACCTCCGAGGCGTCTTCTTCCTCGTCAACGTCGCCGTCCGATTGGGCAGATACCACGATGGCCCTGCGGGCGGAGTCCAATATCACGGTCACGGCGTATCCCTTTTCCACGTCCGCCAGTTCCGCGGCTTCACCGTCGACGAAGATTGCCGCATCGTCGGCCACCAAGACCATGACCTCCCGCTCACCATCCGCCAGGATTAAAAATGCCGGGTCGCTGTCCATTGCTTCCACTACCGTTCCGCGCAGGTAACTAAACTTGGGGTTGAAGGAATACCTGTTCATGCAGCGGAACAACATGGCTGCCATTTCCGCTCTCCTTACCTTTTGCCAGGGCCTGAAGTAATTGTCCTGGTACCCCGTGATGATGCCGTTTTCCGCCATGAAGCGCACGTACTTCTTCGCCCAGGCGGGGATCTGCCCGGCATCGCCGAAGGGCGGTTCACCGTCGCTTATTGTGCCGGGCAGCGCCCGGCCGATCCAGACGGCCGCCTCGTACCTGGCGGCCGGTGCCCGGCCGTCCATGTCCGCCAATTCTTCTTCCGTGATGATACCCTTGTCAATGGCCAAAGCCACGCTGTCCCGGGCCCAGTCGGGGCAGCCGCTGTCGGCCACCAAACCGGCGCTTTCGTCACTGGGTTCCTGGCCTTCCAGGCCCAGGGCGCGCACGATCATCACCAGCGCTTGGTATTTGGTAACTTCCCGCTGCGGGTAAAAGTATCCCCCGGGAAAGCCTTTAATTATGCCCTGTTTCTGCATGGCCGTTATAGGCTCTGCGGCCCAGTGCCCTCTGACGTCAATCATCATGTTCAGTTGCATCTTTTTCACCTGTCCCGGCGGGATTTTCTCCCTCCCCCGAGCTCCGGCGTCAGCCGGCAGCGCCAACAGTGCCGCGGCAAACAGCGCAACCGCCAGCGCCGCGCCTAACAAGCACCTCAACCTGTTCCAGTCCATAGCCATATCACTCCTCCTTGTTCATTTAAATTTGCCGGAGAAATTTCCCCGGTCACTTTCATATACGAAGGATGACCGTTTTTTGGCAGGTTTTTCGGGTAACCAACCAGTAAAAAAATGAATATTTTTTATCAGGTACACAACCCACTCCTTTCCCGGCTGGAAAATGCAAGGAGGTGAACGACCTGATTCGCTATTCAGGTAAACAACAAGCAACGGGAAAGGAGTTGATATTATGTTCGTACCGGGAAACGGGAGTGGCTGGCTGGAAATACTGTCGTACCCGCTGGGCAGGCGGGCCAGCAAGCCCAGAAGCAACGGCCTAACCATGGTCATCGACAAGGGCTTGGGCATCGGGGAAACCCGGGACCTGCTGCAAATCAACCACGAACACATCGATTTTATCAAGCTGGGATTCGGCACCCCGGCGTTATACGCCGCGGGCACCCTGGAAGAAAAAATTCAAATGGCGCTAGCTTATGATATCGACATTTACCCGGGAGGAACTTTTTTCGAGGTGGCGCTGTGGCAGGGAAAGGCAAAGGAGTTTTTGCACAAGTGCAAAGCGCTGGGCTTTACGGCCGTGGAAATTAGCGACGGTACCATCAGCATGAGCGAGGAGGTGAGAGAACGGGCGATTTACCTGGCCGCCGACCTGGGCTTTAGGATATTAACGGAAGTGGGTAAAAAAAACAACGGCGGCAGGGATTCGGTAAGTTCCTTGGCCGCGCAGGCGGCCAGAGACCTGCGCGCAGGGGCCTTCAAGGTCATTCTGGAGGGGAGGGAATGCGGTATCAACGTGGGATTATACGATGAAAAAGGTAAGATGGCCGATGACGACATGCATATTTTGCTGGACCACATCGGCGACCCGTCCCTGATCATCTGGGAAGCGCCTTTGAAGTCCCAGCAGCAGGATTTGATAACCAAGTTCGGGCCCGACGTCAACCTGGGCAACATACCGCCCCAGGAAGTGCTGGCGGTGGAAGCGCTGCGGGTGGGCCTGCGCGCCGACACGCTGCAGCTGGTCACCGGCACGTCAGTCACCGGCATGTAACCGGTTAGCGGTAATACGCAGGGCAGGCTTGGCATATATTAACTAAAACTTTCCTTTACGAGAGGTTCCGGGCCATGAACGGAGTTCCCCTGCTTGTGGCTTTGCTCCTGGTGGGAATCGTCGCCCGTTCCAACTTGATTGCCACCGCCGCCTGCGTATTGCTGATTTTGAAATTCGCCAACCTGCATTTTGTTTTCCCCTTGCTGGAAAAAAGGGATCTAGAACTCGGCCTGCTCTTTTTGCTGCTGGCCATTCTCGTGCCCGTGGCCACCGGGCGCATTACAGAAAAGGACATCCTGGAAACCTTTATTTCGCTGCCGGGCCTCCTGGCCATTCTCGGGGGGGCGCTGGCGACCCACCTGAACGGTGAAGGGTTAAAACTGCTACAAATTGACCCCGAAATAATTTTCGGTCTGCTGGTGGGTTCGGTTTTCGGCATAGTGTTTCTGGGCGGCATTCCGGTGGGCCCGCTAATGGCGGCGGGTCTCACCGCCCTTTTCCTGGAAGCCGTAAACCTGCTGAAGTGACCCCTCCAGTCGCAGCTCCCGCAGCACGGCCAGCAACCGGCCGGGCAGCGGGGCCTTGAACTCCAGGTACCTGCCGTCGCGCGGGTGGACAAACCCCAGCAAATAGGCATGGAGAAACTGCCCATCCAGGCGGAAGTGAGGTTTCCCGGGGCCGTACCGGGTGTCCCCCACCAAAGGGTGGCCGATGAAGGACATATGCACCCTGATTTGGTGAGTGCGCCCCGTTTCCAGGCGGAGTTCCAGCAAGGCATAATTGGACGATTGCCCCAGCACCCGGTAACGAGTCACCGCCCGCTTGCCGCTGTGACCCGTTACCGCCATTTTTTGCCTGTTGGCGGGATCTCGACCGATGGGCGCATCTATCATTCCTCGTTCGTTTTTTACCGCACCGTGCACCAGTGCCAGGTAACCACGAGTGACGCTGTGCTTTTTCAACTGCTCGGTCAAGCGCTGGTGGGCCAGGTCGTTCTTGGCTGCTACCAGCAAGCCCGAGGTGTCCTTGTCGATGCGGTGCACGATGCCCGGCCGGAGCACCCCGTTGATACCGGACAGGTCCCGGCAGTGATAAAGCAGGGCGTTCACCAGCGTACCCTCATAATTGCCCTCGGCCGGGTGCACCACCATCCCCCTGGGCTTGTTGATCACAATTACGTCCCCGTCTTCGTAATATATATCCAGGGGTATGGGCTGGGGGCGCACTTCCAACGGCACGGGCGGGGGCACGGTAACCATAACCACATCGCCCGCCTTTAAACGATAATTGGCCTTGATCTCCTTTCCTCCCACTCTGATCAGCCCGTCGCCGATAAGCTTTTGCACTTGCGACCTGCTCAAGTGCGGTATTATGGCGGCCACGTAAACGTCCAGGCGGGTTCCCGCCGCCTCTTCTCCCACCCGGCAGGTTTCAGTTTTTTCCACCGGTATCCATCTCCTGTTTTTCCTTGTCTTCCTTGCTGCCGGCGCGCCAAACGTCCAGCAGCAAGAGCAGCGCGCCGGTAACTATGGCGGTATCCGCCAGGTTAAAAACCGGCCAGACGCGAAAATCCAGAAAATCAATGACCCGGCCCAGGCGCACCCGGTCGATGAGGTTGCCCAGGGCACCGCCCACTACCAGGCCCAAAGCCAAACGCGTCCAAACCCTTTCCCGGGGTAGAAACCGGTACCCCACCAGCACGCCCCCTACCACCAGCACCCCGACAGCGATAAAAAAAGCAGTGCGGTTGGCCAGAATGCCGAAAGCCGCGCCCGGGTTCAAAATGTAGGTAAGGTAAAATACCGGCGGCAGCACCGGTATGGATTCTCCCTGTGCCATATATGTACTGACGGCGTATTTGGAAGCTTGATCCACCAGCAAGGTCAGCAGCACTATTATCCCAACCCGCAAAGGAAAACAACCTCCCCGCCCGCAATAGTCTTACGGAAAAATAGCCCTATATGATATCATACCACATATGCGGCATGGAAAAACAACCCGAAGGAGTGTGCAAAGCGTTGCTTTACTGGCTACCCGCCCTGTTTTGGATGCTTTTCATTTTTTACCTGTCCGGGCGCACGGGCGGCGAACTGCACGCGCTGTTCCCCTTCCTGCAAAACTTTAACCCCGGCCATGTGGCCGCTTACTTCGTTCTGGCTCTGCTTTATTACGCGGCGCTGCGTAAAAACTCCCGGCCCCGGCCTTTCCTCACGGCCTGGCTGCTCTGCCTGCTCTACGGGATAAGCGACGAGGCGCACCAGTACTTTGTCCCCACCAGGCACCCGGACGCGTATGACCTGCTGCGGGATATGCTGGGAGCTAGCCTGGCCCTGTTGCTCGCCTTCCTTACCCGCAAGAAGAATAAAAATTCCCGCCGGCCCGGCCCGCATGACAAGCAGGATTTATTACAATAATCACGAATTTTTTTCAGTAAGGTATCATACTACGGGCAAGGGGGATTTTTACATGCAGGATGTCTTTATAGTGGCGGGAACCCGCACCCCGGTGGGAGATTTCGGCGGCAGCTTGCGCCCGCTGACCGCCGGGCAACTGGCCGTGGTTGTAATTCGCGAGGTGATCAACAGAGCCGGGGTAAGCCCGGCGGAAATTGACGACGTCATCCTGGGCTGCTGCGCCCAGACCAGCGACGAGCCCAACTTGGGGCGCACCGCGGCCTTGATGGCCGGCCTGCCCGACAGCGTAACAGGCATGACCATCCAAAGACAGTGCGCCTCGGGCCTGCAGGCCATTATTTCCGGCTGCCAGCAGATTCTCACCGGCGATTCGCAAATAGTCCTAGCCGGCGGAACGGAAAGCATGAGCAACGTTCCCTACGTGCTCAAAAAAGCACGCTGGGGCGCGCGCTTAAGACACGGGGAAATGACCGACGCCCTGTGGGAAATACTGATGGACCCCATTCATAAAATAATGATGGGGGAAACGGCCGAGCGGCTGGCGGACAAGTACGGGATCACCCGGGAGGAACAGGATGAGGTGGCCTACCGCAGCCACCGCAACGCTGTCAACGCCATAGAAAAAGGCTATTTTACCAAAGAAATTGTGCCGGTACCGGTGCCCCGCCGTAAAGGTGACCCCATCGTAGTCGACCGGGACGAGCACCCCCGCCCCGACATCAGCAGGGAAAAACTGGCCCAGCTGCCGCCGGTTTTCCGGCCCAACGGGACGGTGACGGCCGGCAATTCCTCGGGCCTGAACGACGCCGCCGCAGCGGTGGTGCTGATGTCCGAAGAGCAGGTCCGCCAAAGGGGCATCAAACCCATGGCCCGCATCGTCAGCTACGCCCGGGCAGGGGTGGAGCCCGACCTGATGGGATACGGGCCCGTTCCCGCCGTTAAAAAGGCACTGCAGCGGGCGGGGATGACGCTGGCCGACATTGACCTCATCGAGTTAAACGAGGCCTTTGCCGCCCAGTACCTGACCTGTGAGAAACTGCTGGATTTAAATCGCGACATCGTCAACGTAAACGGCAGCGGCATCAGCATCGGCCACCCCGTAGGATGCACCGGAGCCCGTATAGTGGTCACTTTACTCCATGAAATGGAACGGCGCAACGCCCGTTACGGCCTGGCCTCGCTGTGCGTGGGCGGCGGCATGGGCGTAGCTCTAATAGTGGAAAGGGAGGTATAATGTTATGGCCATAAAAACCGTAGGAGTAGTGGGAGCTGGCACCATGGGCGCGGGAATCGCCCAGGTGGCCGCCAAGGCAGGTTACGACGTAGTCATGCGCGACGTGGCCGATGAGTTTGTCCAGCGAGGCATGTCAGTTATTGAAAAAAACCTGGCCCGGGACGTGAAAAAAGAGCGGATGAGCCGCGCGGACGCTGACGCCGTCCTGGCCCGCATTAAGGGTACCACGGAACTGGCGGACCTGTCCGGCTGCGATTTTGTCATTGAGGCCATCATCGAGAAGATGGAACTGAAAAAAGAAGTTTACCGCGAGCTGGACAAAATCTGCGGCCCGGCCACCTATTTCGCCACCAACACTTCCGGTCTCAGCGTCACGGAAATGGCGGCGGCAACCAGCAGGCCCAACAAATTTATCGGCATGCACTTCTTTAACCCCGTACCGGTCATGAAGCTGGTGGAAATCATCAAGGGCGCCGAAACAGATGAAGACACCGTGTCCGTGGCCGAGGAACTGGCCCGCAGCATGGGCAAAGAGTGCATCAGAGTCAACGAGGCACCGCTGTTTGCCGTCAATCGCATTCTGGTACCCATGATCAACGAAGCCATGTTCGTGTTAATGGAAGGAGTGGCCTCCGCGGAAGACATCGACAAGGGCATGATGCTGGGCGCCAACCACCCCATCGGCCCCCTGGCCCTGGCGGACCTGATCGGGCTGGATACCCTGCTGATGGTATGCGAAACACTGTACACGGAAACCGGCGATTCCAAGTATCGCCCCTGCCCGCTGCTGCGTAAAATGGTGCGCGCCGGGCATCTGGGCCGGAAAACCGGCCGCGGCTTCTACAACTATAACTAAACCCCAAGAAACCAGGGGGGAGGGAAAAAATGCGAGACACAACGACCGGCGGCATGACGCTGGCCCCCGGCAGCAGGTCTATCCTGCGGCAAGTGGAGAACGTACTGTACGAACATGACGGCATAGAGGAAGTGTCGGTTCTGTACGTCACCGACGAAAACGACAAAGAATCCCTGGTGGCCTTTGTCGTACCCCGCAACGATCGCGTTACCGAGGAAGAAATCATGCAGTTTTTGCAAGACAGCGGCCAACTGGAACCCGATATCATGCCGCGCCTGGTAAAATTTGTCCCCAAGATTCCCAAGTCGCCAAGCGGGAAAGTGCTGAAGATTAAATTATTGGAAGAAGTCTGTGTGTAATAGGGGGTATCCGTTGTAGTTGCAAGCTTACCGAAGAGCAGGAAATGCTGCGGCAAATGGCCCGCAAGGTGGCCGACGACAAAGTGGCGCCCCGGGCGGCGGCCATTGACGACCGCCCCCGGCGGCCTTGATCGCGGGGGCTGCAGCGCCTGGTTATCGCCCGCTGCCTGCTGGAAAAGTAAACCCGCCATAATCCCGCCGCCGCCGGGCAACAATATTAGCAGCAGGGAAAAGACAAAGGGGCAATCGCCATGTTCCAGGAAACAGCATGCGTGCTGTGCAACGCCATGGAAACACTTTCGCCCGGCTGCACCTGCGGGGCAATAATGCAGGACAACGGCCCGGTTACGGACTTCGCCGGGCCGTACAGTCCATATTTTCATATAGGTTTTGCCTCTTCACACTGCCCCCACCTGTTCACCTGTCCGGCCTGCGGCAAAGACAGGGTAATCACCGTACCTCTGCTCCGCATATGAAGCCCTTTCACCTTCAAAGCCCTCCCGCATATTATAGAAAAAAAGTTTCGGTGAAAGGAGGCCGGACAGTTGTCCTTCAATATCAATCCTTTTACGTTGTTTTTAATCCTTATTTTATTGGTTTTAAGCACCGATAAGCAGGTGGATACCAAACTGAGCATGGTGAGGGAACTTTTAGATCAGACCTCGCGTTCTTTGGGTTCGCTGCGTGAAGGTATCGAAGCCATGCAAACCAGTTTCCAGCAAGCACGCACCATTTTTCACACCCTGCCCTCCAGGGATGCGGATAAATCCTAACTCGCCTTTAACCGTGAATAAGCGCCGGCAAGCACTTGGTACAGACCCAAACACTCCTACCCTCTTTGCGGCAGGGCAGGACGGCGACTTCGTCTTCGTTCCGCCCGCAACGATAACACTCCTGGGGAATATAAGTACCCGGGTTTTGTTTTGCATGCCGTTTCGCCGCCCCGCACCAAAGCCGGGCGCTTCCCTGGTCTCCAGGGAAAGGGCGCCCTGCGGGCAAATCCCGATACAAAAGCCGGCCCCGCCCTTGGCCGGCTAGCTGTCCCGGCAGCCCGCTACAAAGAGTAGTAATCCAAGACCCGGCCCACCGCCGTTATCACGTCGTCCACGTCGCGGTCCGTCATGGCGGGGAAAAGGGGCAAAGTCAGCAGGCGGCCGTAAATTTCCTCCGCCCGGGGACAAAGGCTGGTATCCAAAGTGCACACGTCGGGGTGACCGATCCATAGGTAATAAGGGTGCAGAAAGACCGGCAGGTAATGCACGCCCACCTCGATATTTTCGGCCTGCAGGGCGCGAAAAATTTCCGCCCGGGAAGCTCTGAGGTTTTCCAGGCGCAGGGCCAGCAGGTAATAATGCCAGGTGGAGCGGCCTCTTTCATTTTGCTGCGGCAGCACAACGGACGGGTGCCCGCCCAGAGCCCGGTTATACTTTTCCGCGATGGCCGCGCGGCGGGCAATGAATTCCTCCACCCGGGCCAGCTGGGATATACCCAGCGCTGCCTGCATATCCGTCATGCGGTAGTTATACCCCCTGTCCTGCATCTCCACGTGCCACGGCCCTTCGGGTTTTACCAGCTTGGCGGGATCGGTAACCATGCCGTTTTCCCGGAAAATAAGCATCCACTGGTAAAGTTCCTCGTCACCAGTGGTTACCATTCCGCCCTCCCCCGTGTAGCAGTGCTGCGGGGAACTGAAGCTGAACACGGTGAGGTCGCTTAGCGAACCAATTTTCGCGCCGTTGTATGTGCCGCCCAGGGCATGGGCGGCGTCCTCGATCACGGTGAGGCCGTGCTGGCGGGCCAACCCGTGCAGGACATCCAGATCGCAGGGGTTACCGGCAAAGTGCACCGGTATGAGTGCTTCCGTGCGGCTGTTTATTTTGCTGCGCACTACCTGCGGGTCGATGTTGAAGGTGGCGGGATTTATATCGGCAAAAGTATGTATCGCCCCCTGGTACAAAATACAGTTGGATGTAGCGGGGTGGGTAAGCGGCGAAGTAATTACCTCATCCCCGTGCCCGACGGCGGCAGCCATCAGGGCTATGTGCAGGCCAGCCGACCCCGAGGAAACCGCCACGGCATACCTGGCCCCCACATAGCCGGCCACGGCTTCTTCAAACTGCTCCACCATTTCACCGCAGCCCAATTTTCCAGAGCGCATCACCCGGGTTACGGCTTGGATATCGTCTTCGCTGATGTCCGCCCCGGCCAGGGGCAGCAATTCGCTACGCACCGGCTTGCCGCCGGCGACTGCCGGTTTTTCGCGCATTTCAGCGGGCCGTCTTTGCCCTTCCCCCCTTATCTCCGGCTTAAGATTTATTCTTTTAGCTATGTTACCGCACGGCCGGCCCGGCAATTATATTATTAGCATAACTTTGAGGTGCAAAAAATGGTCGACATAAAGAACGCCAAACAATATTCCGGCCTTTTGCTCGCCTTGGCGGGCGCCCTGCTGTTCGTCAGCCTCTTCGGGCACATGAACTTCAACATCGAGGCACTGCAGTTCCGCGTAGACGTAAGCATCAACGAATGGGGCTACACCGCCATTGAGTTCCCCCCCCTGGGCACCGTCCGGGCCAAAACGCACGCCACGCCGGTACTCATTTCCGCAAGCCTGGTCAATATCGACCTGGAACTCGTCAAGCGCCTGCTGGCGGAACCTCCGGAACGCAATGAGGTTATCCGCAAGGGCAGGTACGTCATCCGCCAGGTGATAACTGCCTTTATCTTGAAATTGCTAGTGCTGGCCCTGCTGGGCGGGGCTTTCGGCGTATTCCTCACCCGCAGCCGCAGCCTCCGCCGGTACTTAATCGGAGCAGGCAGCGGCGGCCTGTTGGTGGGCATGTTGCTGCTGGCCACCTATTACACTTACGACGCCGGAGCGTTTCGCAACCCGCAGTATTTCGGCGTCCTGCGGGCGGCCCCCTGGATGGTAAGCCTGGCCCAGGAAACGCTGGGTAAAATAGAGACCCTGGGCGAAAAACTGGAGCTCGTGGCCGGTAACGTAAACCGCCTGTACGAGAGGGTGGAGGAACTACAGCCCCTGGCTGAAACGGCAGGCGAATTCCGCATACTGCACATATCCGACCTGCACAACAATCCGGCCGGCATGGACTTCGTGCTGCGGGTGGCCGACCTGTTCGCCGTAGACATGATCATCGATACAGGCGATACCAGCGACTTCGGCACGCCGCTGGAAACCCTGCTGCTGGACCGGTTGAAACAGTTGAAAAAGCCATATTACTTTATAGCCGGCAACCACGATTCCCCGGCCGTCATCGATAAAATGAACAGCATTTCCGGCGTCAGCGTGATAAACGGGTTGGTAGAAGTAAACGGGCTCAGGCTATACGGCGTACCCGACCCCGCATCAGCCGGCTATTCAGTTATACCGCCCGACCTCAGCGCTTTATCGCGGCTTGCGGGGCAGATAAAAGACTGGCTGGACCAGATTACGCCGCCCGTGGACATACTTGCGGTGCACAACGATAAATTGGCCCGCTCGCTGGCCGGGCAAGCCCCCGTTATCCTTTGCGGGCACAACCACCGCCTGGCGGTGGAAGAAAAGGACGGCAGCATCCTGATAAACGCCGGCACCTCGGGAGCCTCGGGCTTTAGGGGACTGCAGACTGTGAAGATCCCCTACAGCGTGGTGCTGCTGTACTTTCTGCCGGATCCGGCCGGCGGTAAACTTAAGCTGAAGGCAGTCGACGCCATTTCGGTGGATAACCTGAAGCAGGGCTTCACCCTGGAAAGAAAAATATTCAACGCCAAACAGACCGGCGGTCAAAAAACAACCCCGGCGGGTTAGCGCCGGGGCTGCTCGGCTGGCGGGCTTTCCAGCCAGACCTGGACGACGTCACCGTTTTTGCACATAACCCCGGTATAAAACCTGTCCAAGCGCCAGCCGTCACTGGTTTTAGTAAGGTATTTTTTGTCGTAAACGTCGCTTACGTCAAAATAAAGGTCGAAGGTATGCCCCAGCATGACTAGCAGGTTCCTGTGCGGGTACATTTTAGCCGCCTCCAGCGCCGCCGCCTTGTTGAACTCCCGCACGGCGTCGCAATCCCTTTGGAAATCGGCTTCCCAGCTGTAATACTTAGGCTCTATACTGCCGAAAACGTACAAAAGCTGCGGGCCTTCACCGCCGTATAGCTTTTGTTCCCTGGCGTAGTAATCGATTTGGTAAACAGCGGTGTGCAGGGTAATTTGCCCGTACTTTTCCTTCAGCATACCGGTAAGCTTGCTGTACGCCGCCGACCCCGCCGTGAAGGGTTTTATCTGTCCTTCCTGTATCATCCCCTCGATGGAAGTGTCCAGGAAATAAGCCCGGTATAGCATAACCGCCACCTCGGCCCTGGTGATACCGTCCAGGGGCTTGAAGGAGCCGTCGGGATAACCTTTGATAATGTTGTTTTGCACCGCCCAGCCCAGTTGAAGCCTGAAGTTAGGGTTTATGGACTGGTAATCAGTAAATTTTTCCTGTAAGATCATCGGGTTTACCTGGTAGTACTTGGCGCCCAGCGCCTTGACCAGCGCCGCCGTTACGTCCTGTCTGGTGGCATCGGTATCCGGGTGAAAACGAGGCAGCCCATCTGTTTCGGTAATGCCGGGCAGGTAACGGCGCACCGCCGCCGCCGCGGGCCCGTACCAGGAACCGGGTGCTACATCCGCAAATACTCTTTCCTTTTGCGGCCCTTCCAGCAAACCGGCCACCGAGGCCAGCATCACGGCAAATTCCTTCCTCTGTACTTTCTTCTGCGGGCGAAAACTGCCATCGGGGTATCCCCTGATGATTCCCTGCTCGGTCAATCGTTTAATTTGCTCATAAGCCCAATGCCCGGGAGTAACATCGGTATAAAGTTTTTCGGGTCCGCCGGGTACTTTTGGTGTCGTGCCGCCGTTTTCCGCCCGTGCCGGCGCGCACAGCAGAACCATCAGCAGCGAGCAGGCCAGCACAAATATCAACGGTTTTAATTTCATTATTTACCTCCTCGGGAAAGGGTTACAAGTCTTAGACGACGAATTCGGCCGCCGTGTTCCACCGGCAACCCGCCCGCGTTCCGCGGTGCGCCCCGGGAGGCACCCGCGCCCGGCCGCGGAGAACCGGTTATTTATTATTTATAATTATGTTTCCCTGCAGGTATTTCCTTTTGCCGGAGAGAAATATTATTGCTGTATTGCTGTACCCCAAAAGGCACAACCCAAGGAGAGTGATTTTTCATGCCCATAGCCGACAAGATAAAAAATTACCTGTCCGCCTCATCCTGGATTCGTAAAATGTTCGAAGAAGGGGAAAAGCTGCGGCAGATACACGGCGCCGACAAAGTTTACGATTTTACCCTCGGCAACCCGGAAGTAGAGCCTCCCGACGCCCTGCGGCGAGAGTTGTTAAAAATCGCCGGCAACCCGGTACCGGGCATGCACAGGTACATGAACAACGCCGGGTACCTGGAAACAAGGCAGGCCGTTGCCGAAGTTCTGGCCGAGGAAACCGGCAAGCCCGTGCAGCCGGATCACATAGTCATGACCTGCGGTGCGGGCGGCGGGCTCAACGTGGTGCTGAAAACGCTGCTTAACCCCGGTGAAGAGGTCATCGTCCCGGTGCCTTATTTTGTGGAATACCGCTTTTACGTGGATAACCACGGCGGTGTTCTCCGCGAAGTGCCCACCGCTGAAGATTTTCAGCTGGACCCGGAGGCCGTGGCTGCAGCCATTGGCCCCCGCACCAAGGCCGTGCTGATCAACTCGCCCAACAACCCCACCGGCGTGGTTTACCCGGCAGAAACACTGGCCGCCCTGGGCCGTGTATTGGAGGAAAAGGAAAAGGAACTGGGCCGGCCGGTATACTTGATTTCCGATGAACCTTACGCCAAAATTGTTTACGACGGCGTCACCGTGCCCAAGGTATTCAACTACGTGAAAAATTCCATCGTAGTTACATCCCACAGCAAGGACCTGGCCCTGCCCGGAGAGCGCATCGGTTACGTGGCCGTAAACCCGGACATCGAAGACGCCGCCCTGATTTTCGACGGTCTGGTTTTCTGCAACCGGACGCTGGGCTTCGTCAACGCCCCCGCCCTCATCCAGCGCTTGGTAACCGCGCTGCAGCGGGAAACCGTCGATATTGACGATTACCGCGCGAAGCGCGACTTGTTGTATAACCATTTAACAGAACTGGGGTTCAGCGTAACCAAACCCCAGGGGGCATTTTATCTTTTCCCCCGCTGCCCGGTGGAAGACGACGTGGCATTTGTACGCCAGGCCCAAAAATTCAACCTGCTGCTGGTGCCCGGCAGCGGGTTCGGCAAGCCCGGTTACTTCCGCCTCTCTTACTGCATTGACATGCAGGTAATCCGCAATTCCCTGCCCGCGTTTGCCGAGCTGGCCCGGGCGTATAACTTGTGCTGACTACGCGGCGGCGGGGTGCCCGCACCCCCCGCCTGCCGACAAAAAAACCCGGTTTTTTTCCGGGAATTAGTAACGGGGTTATTCGTCGTCTTCGGTCAATAATATGACTTTTTCATGCATATGTAAATTCAACTGTTCGAAAACTTTTTCCAGCGACTCGGCGTCCTTGAGGGAAAAGCCGTTTTCCCAGCGATCGATAAGGTATTTAATGAATTCCAAATACCCGTTTATCATGGTCAGGGTATATAAATCCTTGAAACGGTTGTTGCTCTCCGGCTGGCACCCGTGCCGGGTGTCTTTTTTGTGGGTAAGCTTAAAATTAGACAGCGTCGCGTTATCGCGGGTCCAGGTAAGAATTCCTTCGTGAACGGCAACCTCTTCGCCGCACACGTCGCAAACAAACCTCGACATCAATCTCTCCCCCCTGGTTATAAAAAAGACATGATAAATCTCTCTATGCTATAATGATATCATAATAACGACTAACCTACCAGCAGCTATTTATGCCATCTGACAGCAATTCCATATTAATTTTAAGGTTCTGGGAGGTTGAGTATTGAAATACTGGTATGTGGAAGACGCAGGCGGCGGGTGCAGGGCGTTTTCGGAAGTGCTGGTTCTGGTCTGCGAAAACCCGCCGCGCATTTATAAAAGGTACCTGCCCCTGACCTGGGACAAAAACATAACCCTCGAAGAAATGGCCTGTCGAAAAGTGCGAGAAATGATGCGGGAAGCCGGCGTTACCCGGGAGGATTATCTTTACGTGTGCTCCAGCAACATTTTCCACCGGCTGCACCAGTGGCTGACCGAAAACGGTTACCGGTGGGAAACCGCCCACATGGACGGCCTGGCCCATGAGGTGGCTGAGCAGGCCTTTCAGCAGCAGATCATCGCAGCTGGTTTCCCGGCGGATATTAAGCTGGAGGGGCGAAATTACAAGGAGTTTTACCGCCTGGTCAACGCTTGGATCAACCAAGACCCGGCGCGCCGGTGCTTTTGCAAAGACATGCAGGTCAGGTGCAAGCCGGAACGGCTGCGTTACCTCCTGCGGGCCAACACCGGGCGCGCCCGCATATGCTCGCGCTGCCATAAAAAAATTGCGCCATACAGTCCCATGGTGCAGTACCGGTTCAAGCAGTACGGTAAGCAAAAATACCGCTGCTACCACCCCGCATGCTCGCCGGTGCAGCCGGAAAAGAGCAAGCTGGAACAAATTCAATTTACCTGGGGGAACGACACGCTGCACGGTGCCGTCCTTCCGGCCAAGGAAACCGGAACCTGCATCATTTGCGGGCAAAGCGTAGCCGCCGGCAGCAAAGCGGTACACGCCGTCAGCGGTAATAAAATCATATTCGGCCATCCCGCCTGCTTTACGCGCGTCGAAGGCCGCACCTAGCCCGGCCCCGGCGGCCAGGACATGATGAACCGGGGCGTGAAATCAAGGTAGTCCGCGCTGGCCAGGTAAAAACTGATACCCCACGCCCGGTCCGGCAGCCGGTACCGGCAGGCCCTGGCGTGCAGGTGCCCGTAAATCACCGTGTTCACGCCGTATTTTTGGAACAACTCGATAAACCCCGAATAATCGTGTTTTTCATTGGTGGGCATGTAGTGCATCATGGCAATCTTTTGTCCCGGCCCCGCCCCCTTTAACGAGTTTTCCAACCTGATGAGTTCCCGCCGGTATATTCTTTCGTCCCCTTCCTTGAAAAAGGCGCTGTTGGGACAAAGCCACCCCCGGGTTCCGCACACTTTCAGCCCGTCAACCACAACGTGGTCGTTCTGAATCATAAACACGTTGGGCGGAACCGCTGCCCTCACCCGGGAAATGCTTTGCCACCAGTAATCGTGATTGCCCTGCACGCAAATAATGCGGCCCGGCAACAGGCCCAGGAACTCCAGGTCGGGGCGGGCCTCGTCCAAACGCATGGCCCAGGAAATATCTCCCGGCACCAGCACCACGTCTTCACTCCCCACCGTCCGCCGCCAGTTCTCGTAAATTCTCCGGGCGTGGTCGCGCCAGGAGGGGTCCACATCGCCCATGGGTTTGTACTCTTCGTTGTCCGCCCAGTTATGCACGTTAACGGGTTTTTTAAGTGACAGGTGCAGGTCGCCTATGGCATATATTTTCAATACCTGCTCATCCCCCTTCTCGGCAGGGAGGTGATTTCTTGAACGAGTATAAACTGGTCACGGTCATAGAAACGGCAGAACATGTTTACATTCGCATTTTTGTCAACAACAACCTGATCAATCCGGAGGGATTGATACGCCTTAAGCACGAAGAGTTGGACCAGCTCTTTAAAGACCTGTTTAAGGGCTCTAAGGGAAAGTGTATCCGCCTGAGGTGCGTGCATTCCTGACCGGTTACTTCGACCGCCGGTAAGCCTATTCCTGCCCCCGCACCGGTTTTTATTGAGGATATTCCGGCAGGCGGAAAAAACTTACCGCCCGGTCATGCCGACCGGGCGGCGGGGCCGCGCGGGCTTCAATCCTCGGCGGGGTATAATCGCATCAATTCCCGGGTCACGGCGCCGGGAGTCCCGGTACCTACCGGCGCCCCGTCAAGCACAGTAACCGGCATTACGCCAAGCAGGGAATTGGTAACAAACAGTTCGTCCGCCCCGCCGAGTTCCTGCCTGGTCAACATGGCCTCCCGGCAGGCCAGCCCGGCGGAGGCCGCGTAATCGATTACCAAGCGGCGGACAGTGCCGGGCAGCAGCCCCGCTTCTACCGGCGGCGTCAGCAGCTCGCCGTCCCGCACCGCGAAAATATTGCTTACCGTGCCCTCTGCCACGTAACCACGCGTGTTGAGAAAAAGCCCCTCGTCGTACCCCTGCTGCTGGGCCCTGCCCCGCCCCAGCCGGTTTTCCCAGAAGTTGGCCGTTTTGTGCCGTACCAGAGGTGATTTTTCGTTGCGGGGAAAATCCAGGGTCAACAGGGCAAAACCTTTTGCTTTTTGTTCAGCCCGGTAGGGTAAACCTTCCCGCATCATGATAAATATGCGTCCCTTTTTGCCGGCATCGCCGCCGGCCGTTACGGTCAAGCGCAGCACGCCCGTGCCGGCCCGCTGCGCCGCCGCCAGGCACATCCCAGCCAGGTCGGCGGGGGAAGCGGGCAAAGGCATGCCCAGGTCACGGGCCGAAGCGGCCATTCTGGCCAGGTGCTCCGCCAGCAGCACCGGCCTGCTCCCTTTGACCAGCATGGTTTCAAAAAGGCTGCAGCCGTACAACAAGCCCGCATCGCCTGCCATTATTTTCTGAAACCCGCCGGCAACCGGCTCACCGTCCACAAAATGGTATTCGCGCATATACAAGCCCTCCTCTCAACGGTTGGCGCCTAAAAGGCGTCCCCGCCCGGCAGTTCCAACGCCCGGACCAGCGCCCGAGCCTTGTCCAGCGTTTCCAAGTACTCCATGTGCGGGTCGGAGTCGGCGGTGATGCCCCCGCCCACCTGAAAATACAAATTGCCGCCCGTGGCCAGCATGGTGCGGATTACTATGTTCAAATCCGCCCGTCCGTCAAAGCCCAGGTAGCCGATGGAACCGGTATAAACTCCGCGGCGTACCGGTTCCAACTCCTCGATGATCTCCATGGCCCGTATCTTTGGCGCACCCGTGATGGAACCGCCGGGGAACGCGGCCGCCAGCAAGTCGGTAATGTCCTTGCCGGCAGGCAGTATCCCCTCCACCGTGGAGACCAGGTGAAAAACGGTGGCGTATTCCTCCAGGCGGCAGAGTTCCGGCACCCGCACCGAACCCACCCGGCAAACCCGCCCCAGGTCGTTGCGCTCCAGGTCCACAATCATCATCAGTTCAGCCCGGTCCTTTTCGCTCTGCCACAGCTCCCGGCGCAGCTTATCGTCTTCCACCGGGTCCCGCCCCCGGCGCCTGGTACCCTTGATGGGACGAGTTTCCACCCTGCCCCCCGCCAGCCGCAAGAAACGCTCGGGCGACGCCGAAATTATGTCTATCCCGCCGCAGCACAGAAAGGCAGCAAAGGGGGCGGGGTTAATCTCGCGCAGCCTGCGGTACAGCGTCCACGAATCCACGGTTTGCGGCGCGCAAAATCTTTGGGAAAGATTAACCTGGAAGATGTCCCCTGCTGCAATGTATTCCACGGCCCGCTTAACCACAGCGCGGTAACCCGCGGGTGAAAAATTGGAAACCAGCCGGCCCCCGGGCGCGGCCGGCACAGCCGCCGGCCGGCTCCGATGCCGGTGCACGCCCGCATCCAACCGCGAGGTCAAAAAGGCCAGCCGCTCTTCCGCCCGCTGGCGGGCGGCGGCCCCCCGCTCCGGCAGGCCGGTGGACACCGCCGTCACCGCGCCGCTCAGCACGTCCACCGCCACCACTGTGTCGTAGAACCCCAGCCAGAGATCGGGCACTTGCAAGTCGTCCTCGGCCCGTTCAGGCAAAGCTTCAAATAATCTTCCCAGGTCATAGGCGAAATAACCCACCGCGCCGCCGTTCAGGGGCAGGATACTGTTTTCCTCCGGCATGGCGAAGCACTGCAGCAGTTTTTTAAGTTCCGCCATGGGCGACCCGGTAAAGGTTATTTTTTTCCCGTCTCCCTGCTGCAGGGTGATCTGCCGTCCCTTGCAGCTCATAACCAGGAATGGGTCCGCGCCCGCAAAAGAGTGGTGCCCCAGGCCCCTTACCAGCATGCCGGTATCCAGAAGAAAAGGGTGGGGCAGGTCGCGAAGACGTTCAAATATTTCCGGCGCTTCCGCCCGCAGCGGCAGCTGCTTATACAGGGGCAACCGAACCGGCATTCATTGTCACCTCCTTTGCATAGTCCAGAAAATTGGCCAATAGTTTTTTGCCGTGCACGGTCAGAATTGACTCCGGGTGAAACTGTACCCCTTCCACCGGCCAGTGCCGGTGGCGCACTCCCATGATTTCCCCGCGCCCGGTGCGGGCAGTGACTTCCAGGCACCCGGGAAGGCTTTGTTCCTCCAAGATTAGGGAATGGTAACGCGCCGCCACCAGGGGGTTGGGCAGCCCGGCGTACAATCCCCTGCCGTCGTGATAGACGCGGGAAGTCTTACCATGCATCGGTCTGGTTGCCCTCACCACCTTACCCCCCAGGGCCTGGCCGATGGCCTGGTGACCCAGGCACACACCAAGGATGGGCAAGCGCTCTCCCAGGTACCTGACCACGTCAACTGAAACGCCGGCCTCGTCCGGCGTGCACGGGCCCGGAGAAAGGATAACGGCTTCCGGCGACATGGCGGCGATTTCCCCCACCGTTATCTTATCGTTGCGCAGCACTTTCACCTCATAACCCAGGCCACAAACGTACTGGTATAAGTTGTAGACAAACGAGTCGTAGTTGTCGATAAGCAAAATCATACAGACCCTCCCAAATAAAAAAACCAGCGCCAAAGCACTGGTTCTCACCCCAAAGTCTCCGAGTCGTCTCGGCTTAACTCCGCTCGCTGTTCTCAACTACGCTCGGCTTTCAGTTGTTGAGAAAATTGTAATACAACCGCCTTCCCTTGTCAATACAAAACTGGTAGTGAAAGCGGTAGCGAAAGCAGCTGCTCAATTCCCCCGCGCGCGCCGCTGCAGCAGCTCCCGCCGCAGGCGCTCGATTACCAGGCGGTCAGTGGGAAAGGCCAGGTGCGGCAAATCGTGCAGGTCAAAATAGGCC
>CAJYBN010000025.1 GCA_913064925.1 uncultured Peptococcaceae bacterium | reverse complement strand
CCCTTCCGTAATCGGTAAAAATACCATCCACAGCATGCAATCGGGTATAGTCTACGGGTTCGTGGGCCAGGTGAACGAGATCGTCAACCGCATGAAGCGGGAGATGCCGGGCAACCCGCTGGTGGTGGCCACCGGGGGGTTGGCGGAACTGATAGCAGAAGAAACGCCCGTCATTGACAAAGTGGATGTTTACCTGACCTTGCACGGGCTGAGAATAATATACGAGCGCAACTGCTAAGCGAGCCCGCAGGCGCCCGCGCGCGGCGCGATAAAAGGGTGAGACGCTTGCCGCAAACAAACGGGTTTTACATAGGTGAAGTTTACATAACCAACCCGGTGCTGGCGGCTCCATGGCCGGAATCACCGACCGCGCCTTCCGCATTTTGGCCCGGGAACACGGCTGCGGCCTGGTCTGCACGGAAATGATCAGCGACCAGGCCCTTCTTTACGGCAATCCGAAAACCAATATTTTGCTGGACTGTCGCGGGGAACAGGGACCCATCAGCATGCAGATATTCGGCAGCCGGGTGGAATATATGGCCCGGGCGGCGGAAATAGTGGCCGGCCGCGGTGCCGATATCATCGACATCAACATGGGCTGCCCCACGCCCAAGATTGTCAAGAACGGCGAGGGCGCGGCCCTCATGCGGAATCCCGCCCTGGCGGCCGACATAGTAGCGGCCGTGGTGGAGCGGGTGGACTGCCCGGTTACCGTGAAAATGCGCAAGGGCTGGGACGAAGCGTCGGTGAACGCCGTGGAACTGGCCCGGCTGGTGGTGCGGGCCGGGGCGGCGGCGGTGACCGTGCACGGCCGCACCAGGGAGCAGCTTTACAGCGGCCGTGCCGACTGGGAAATCATCAGGCGGGTGCGGGAAGCGGTGGACGTGCCGGTGATAGGTAACGGGGACGTGCGCTCGCCCGAGGATGCCGCCAGAATGCTGGAAGAGACGGGCTGTGACGGGGTAATGATCGGCCGGGCGGCTATGGGCAACCCCTGGATCTTTAGCCGCACGCTGCATTACCTGGCCACCGGGGAGCTTCTGCCCGAACCCACACCGAAAATGCGCCGGGAAACCGCCATCCGGCACTATATGCTGCTGGTGGAAACCAAGGGCGAAGAGGTGGCCAACCGGGAAATGCGCAAGCACCTGGCCTGGTACGTAAAGGGCATGCGCGGCGCCGCCCGGCTCAGGGAACATATTAACCGCGGCAGCAGCCGCGAGTTTTTCACCAGGGAATTCTGGCGGTTGTGGGAAAAGTACCTGTAAGGTGATGCCAAATTGCATTTAACAGGGAAGACATTTTAAATTTCTTATGAAGGTTGTTTGTTGACAAACCGTTTCAGGTGCTTCCGTTCCTAGAGCGAACTACGTACGGAGCGCCGGGTAACAACTCTTGGCGCAGCGCAGGAGCGAAACCGGAGGCGCACGCAGAAGGAGAACATTTTAAGTTCTCCTTTTTTATTTTTTTCCCGGCAGCGGGTATATATTTTTCCAGGTCAAAAACTTTGACTAAAATGGAAAGGGCTGTTAAAATAGGTTTGTACACAATTTTGTGCACAAGCGGCAAGGGAGGCGCTGCCAGACTTGGACTTGATACGTATAGGGGATAAAGTGGTCAGCAGGCATAAAATAGATCACTTCATTAACGAAATCCTGCAGCTGCGGTCTTCCGGGATGTCCCAGGCCGAGGTAGCCGCGCGCCTGGGCGTGGACCGAACCTTCGTTTCCCGCCTGGAAAGCCTGGGCGAAGTGCGCAGGGGCAAAAGCGTGGCGGTGGTCGGCTTTCCCATTGCCAACCGGCAGGAGATTCAATTGCTGCTGGAGGAAGAGGGCGTGGATTTTGCCTTGTTGATGAGCGAAGAGGAACGCTGGGAATTTGTGCGGCAAAAAAGCGGCATCGAGCTGTTCAACGCCATTATGGAGCTGATTGCCAAGGCCCACTCTTTTGACCAGATCGTGGTTATAGGTTCCGACAAGAGGATCAAGATCATCCGCGCCGCCCTGGACAAGGAAGTGGTGGGGCTGGAAATAGGCGAGTCCCCCATCAAGGAAGACAAGTACGTTGAACCCGCCGAGGTGAGGGCTATAATCAGGGCCGTTAAAGCCGGCGTTTAAGGAGGATTTTGCGGTGAATACCTTTGCGTTTATGATTCACCCCCTTGATGTCAAGGATATAGCCAGAAAATTCGGCCCGCTGGGCAAGCTGCCGCCCCGCGTGTTAGAGGGGCTGTTCAAGTACGTGCCCCCAGTTAAGGTGTCCAAAATAACCGGGGTGGCTTCCGAGCACGGGCGGGCCGAGGGCTGGTTTGTGGGTTGCCCGCTGACGGCCAGGCTTATGCTGGAACTGCCCGAGGAATTTGTCATGCGGAAAATAATTGCTACCGGCCGGTTGGCCCAGAAGCTGGGGGCCAAAATTCTCGGGCTGGGCGCCTTCACTTCCGTGGTGGGCGATGCCGGCATCACCGTGGCCAAGGCGCTGGACATCGCCGTTACCACCGGCAACAGCTATACCGTGGCCATGGCGGTGGAGGGCGCCAGGGAAGCGGCCCGCATGATGGGGCACGATCTGAAAAAAAGTCACGCCGTGGTGGTAGGCGCCACGGGTGCCATCGGCCGGGTTTGCGCCCGCCTGTTGGCCAGGGACGTGCGCTCGCTGACGCTGGTAGCCCGGGAAAAAAGCCGGCTGGATGAGTTGGCCCGCCGCATCACGTACGAAACCGGCCTGGCGCCCCGGGTGACGTCCGACGTTAAGCACGCCCTGTCTACGGCGCAGATCGTGATCACGGTGACCAGCGCCGTCGACACCATTATCGACGCCGAGGATCTGATGCCCGGCGCGGTGGTTTGCGACGTCAGCCGCCCCCGCAACGTTTCCCGGCAGGTGGCGGAAAAGCGCCGGGACGTGCTGGTTATCGAAGGCGGAGTCGTTCAAGTTCCCGGCGAAGTCAATTTCAATTTCAACTTCGGGTTTCCTCCCGGCCTATCCTATGCCTGCATGGCGGAGACAATGATGCTGGCCATGGAGGGGCGGTACGAAAACTTTACCCTGGGACGCGAGCTGACAATACAGCAGGTGGAGGAAATCACCGCCCTGGCCCGCAAACACGGTTTCCGCCTGGCCGGCTTCCGCAGTTTTGAAAAGGCGGTTAGCCAGGAAGAAATAGCGCGCATCAGGGAGCGGGCGCGGGAGAAATTACAAATGGCTTATTAACTTACCTTGACATATTATCAAGGCCCTCATATAATGTTATGGAATAAATAGCAGAACAGCGGGGCACTGCAAAAGAATCTTTCATTTTGCAGTGCTTTAATGCTCACAGGGAATTTTTTCAACGCTGCCGGGTGCGGGGCAATATTGAATAATTCCCCGCAAACAACATATATTGTAAACAACATATATTGTTCAGTAAAATTGACGTTAAGGGA
Source organism: uncultured Peptococcaceae bacterium (assembly GCA_913064925.1). Taxonomy (GTDB): domain Bacteria; phylum Bacillota; class Desulfotomaculia; order Desulfotomaculales; family Desulfallaceae; genus CAJYBN01. The sequence goes on along the minus strand of CAJYBN010000025.1, from coordinate 17,551 downwards.
GAAAAGAACGGATGAGCAATAAGGAAGTCATGCTTACCATAGAGGGCCTCAAGAAACTGGAAGAAGAGCTAGAACGCTTAAAATCGGTGCGCCGGCGCGAAATAGCCCAGCGGATCAAGCAAGCCATTGAATTCGGTGACATCAGTGAAAATTCCGAATACGAGGACGCCAAAAACGAGCAGGCTTTCATTGAGGGCCGCATCCTCACTCTGGAAAAAATGCTCCGCAACGCCAAAATAATTGATGACGAAAATCTGGGCACCGAGGTGGTTTCCATCGGCTCCACGGTGCTTTTGCGTGACATAGAGTACGGCGAGGAATTCGAGTGCACCATCGTGGGTTCGGCGGAAGCCGACCCGGCCAATAACAAAATTTCCAACGAGTCACCCGTGGGCAAAGCCATCCTGGGGATGCCCAAAGGGGAAACCGTGGAGGTTTTGGTACCCGCCGGCTCGCTCAAGTACCAGATAGTGGATATAATCAGGTAATTTTTTAGCGCGTTACTTTTACGGAGGAAAAGGATCTGCCATGTCCAAGGAAAAAACAAGCCAAGTGGGACGGGAAACCGAAGACCTGAACGAACTGATGCGAGTGAGGCGCGAAAAACTGGCCGAGTTCCGAAAGCAGGGCATTGAACCTTACGGCGGCAAGTTCAAGTATGAACACACCGCCAGGCTGATAGTGGATAATTACGACCAGTTCGAGGACCGGCAAGTTTCCCTGGCCGGGCGCATCATGGCCCGGCGGGGTCACGGCAAAGCTGGCTTTGCCAATTTACAGGACAGCACGGGGCAAATCCAGATTTACGGCCGCCTGAACGACCTGGGCGAACGGTCATACGAACTCTTCAGCAAGCTGGACATCGGCGACATCGTGGGCGTCACCGGCAAGGTTTTCAAAACCCGCACGGGTGAAATTACGGTGGCGCTGGATTCGCTGCGCTTGTTGAGCAAGTCGCTGCGACCCCTGCCGGAAAAGTGGCACGGCCTCCGGGATGTAGAACTCCGTTACCGCCAGCGTTACGTCGACCTTATCGTCAATCCCGGTGTGAAGGAAACCTTTGTCAAGCGCAGCCGCGTTATCCACGCCATACGCAGTTACTTGGAGCAGCGGGGCTTCCTGGAAGTGGAGACCCCCATGATGCACCCCGTGGCGGGCGGCGCGACGGCGCGCCCGTTTATTACCCACCACAACGCGCTGGACATGGACCTGTACCTGCGCATTGCGCCGGAGCTTTACTTGAAGCGCCTTCTGGTGGGCGGGTTTGAACGGGTTTATGAAATAAACCGCAATTTTCGCAACGAGGGCATCAGCACCAAGCATAACCCGGAATTTACCATGCTGGAACTGTACCAGGCCTACGCCGACTACGTGGATATGATGGACCTCACCGAGGACCTGATAGTCACTGTGGCGGAACAGGTGCTGGGTACCACTTCGGTACTTTACGGTGAAGAGGTAATAAATTTGGCTAAGCCCTGGCCGCGGGTGCCCATGCTGGAGGCGGTGAAAAAATACTGCGGCATCGACTTCGCGGCGCTGCAAAGCGGCGAGGAGGCCTACGCGGCGGTGCGTCACCTACAGCTGGAAGTGGAGCGCGGGGAATCTTGGGGTTCCATTTTAAACAAGGTATTTGAGGAGCTGGTGGAACCCAAGTTGATCCAGCCCACGTTCATTTACGATTACCCCATTGACATCTCACCGTTGGCCAAGAGAAAGGAGGACAGGCCCGAACTGACCTACCGGTTCGAACTGTTCATCTGCGGCCGGGAAATAGCCAACGCGTTTTCCGAGCTGAACGACCCCCTGGACCAGCGGGAAAGGTTTTTGCAGCAGCTGAAAAAAAGGCAGGCCGGCGACGATGAGGCGCACATGATGGACGAGGATTATATCAACGCCCTGGAGTACGGCATGCCGCCCGCCGGCGGGCTCGGCATCGGTATCGACCGGTTGGTAATGCTCTTTACCAATTCGGCCTCCATACGGGACGTGATCTTGTTCCCCCTCATGAAACCGCGGGAAAGCTAGCGCGGGCTATTCCCAGACGCCCCCTTTTTCAGTTTATTGACAGCCGGTTTTCCTTGTGGTATCATAAAAAACCAGGACGGCAATTAGCATATGATGACCCGCAGTGGGGGTGTAGCTCAGTGGGAGAGCACCTGCCTTGCAAGCAGGGGGTCACCGGTTCGAATCCGGTCATCTCCACCAGTTGTTCCTCGATAGCTCAACGGTAGAGCATCCGGCTGTTAACCGGAGGGTTGCTGGTTCGAATCCAGCTCGAGGAGCCAGAAAAGACTGCGAAACGCTTTCGCAGTCTTTTTTTTGTAATTGTTAAATAGAAGCAGTAACAGAGAGATATAATGTACCCAGGCGGAATTTTGGCTGAAAACCGGCAATACCGGTGCTATTTCGCACTTGAATAAAAGGGGGTAAAAATTGTTATACTATATACGTAAAGGTAAGTCAAAGTCAAAGTCAAAACCTCCGGGGGTGTTTTGCAAGCCTGATGTCCAGCCTGTCCAACATGATAGAGGATTACCTGAACAGGTTAATTGAACAAAGCGGCGGAAAGTTGGTGGAAATACAGCGCAATATGCTGGCGGAAAAGTTTAACTGCGCGCCGTCTCAAATTAATTACGTGCTTACCACCAGGTTCACCGTGGAACGGGGATACGTGGTGGAAAGCCGGCGCGGCGGCGGCGGGTACGTGCGCATTGTTAAAATACCCCTGCCCGCCGGGGAGCTAAACCTGGTCAACGAAGTGGTCAGCCTGGTGGGGGATCATATTTCTGAGCGCAGCGCCGCCGCCATCGTGGCCCGGCTGCTGGAAGAAGGGCTGATCACCCGGCGGGAGGCCGCCATCATCAAGACTTCCTTAAGCCGCGACGTGCTGCGCATCGGCCTGCCGGCCCGGGACCAGCTGCGGGCCAACATACTGAAGGCCGTGTTGATTACTATCTTTAAGAACCAAAATCGGGATGATGAGGAGTGAGCGACATGCTCTGTGAAAAGTGCCAGCAGAGGCCGGCCACCGTGTATTACACCGAGGTCATCAACGGCCAGCAGAAAAAAATGCATCTTTGCGAGGTTTGCGCCGGGCAAATGCAGGCTGAGGGATTCAGCTTGTTTTTGCCGCAAATGAACCTGCATAATTTTCTAGCTAGTTTCTGGAGCCAGGCGCCGCAAGTGCAGCCCTTCGCTCCCCAGACTACGGGTGAGGCCAAGTGCCCAGCCTGCGGCACCTCGGAAAGTTTCTTCGCGCAAAAGGGACTGTTCGGCTGCAGCGATTGCTACCGGTATTTCGGGGAGCGCCTGGAACCGCTGCTGCGCAGGATTCACGGCTCCAGCAGTCATACAGGCAAGGTGCCGGCGCGCACCGGCGGGCGGGCCCGGCTGGTGAAGCAAATCGACCAGTTGAGGGCCCAGCTGCGCGAGGCCGTCGCCCGGGAGGAATACGAAAAGGCGGCGGAACTGCGCGACCGCATTAAGAAGCTGGAACAGGAGCTTTAGGAGGGGTAAGCCATGGGTATCAGGGAAACGGTCAACAACGCCAGAAGCGGCTGGATGAAGCCGGGCGCACCGGAAGGCGACATTGTTATCAGCTGCCGGGTCAGGGTGGCCCGCAACCTGAACAATTGCCCTTTCCCCCATTTACTGGATGTGGAAAAGGCCGGGCAGGTGGTCCATGCCGTGCAGCTGGCATTGGAGAATAACGAGCTGCGGCGGCACGTAGGAAAACTGGAAGTGACCAGGATGGCTGAATTGAGCCCGGTGGAAAGGCAGATACTAGTGGAAAAACACCTGATCAGCCCGGATTTGCTGGAAGACCACGCCAAAAAAGCCGTGGCGCTGCGGGACGATGAAGTGCTCAGCATGATGATCAACGAAGAAGATCACCTGCGTATACAGTGCTTGCTGCCGGGCCTGCAGTTGGAAAAGGCCTGGGAGCTGGTTAACCGGATGGACGACGATCTGGAAAAAACGCTGGATTTTGCTTTTGCCGATGGCTACGGTTACCTAACCGCTTGCCCCACCAACGTAGGAACGGGCATGCGGGCTTCCGTAATGCTGCACCTGCCCGGGCTGGTGCTGGTTGAGCAAGTTAGGAACGTGCTCACCACCATTTCCAAGCTGGGCTTTACGGTGCGGGGCCTTTACGGCGAAGGAACGGAGGCACGGGGCAACCTGTTCCAAATCAGCAACCAAGTTACTCTGGGACACAGCGAGGAGGAAATCATCCATAACCTCAAGTCGGTAACCGGTCAGCTGCTGGCCCAGGAGCGCAAGGCCCGCCAGGCTTTGCTGCAAGAACGCCGGGAGCAGCTGGAGGACAAAGTGGGTCGTTCTTACGGCATTCTCCGGTACTCCCACATGATATCTTCCGAGGAAGCCATGCGCCGGCTATCCGACGTGCGGCTGGGGCTGGACTTAAAGCTGCTCTCGGGCATCAATCCGGACCAGTTGACCGAGTTAATGGTTATGACCCAACCTGCTTTCCTGATGAAGCAGCAGCAAGGGGATCTTACCCCCATGCAGAGGGATATACTGCGGGCGAAACTTATTAGAAAAATATTAAACTAAACAGGAGGTGCGGCATATGATATTCGGCCGGTTTACGCAGAGGGCGCAAAAGGTGCTCATGCTGGCTCAGGAAGAGGCCAGGCGGCTGAATCACCCGTACGTGGGCACTGAGCATATACTGCTGGGCTTGATTCGCGAAGGCGAGGGCGTGGCGGCCAAGGCCTTGGCTGGGCTGGGAGTGCAGGCCGACAAGGTGCGCGAGCTGGTGGAAAAGTCCGTAGGCAAGGGCGAGAGTGAAGTACGGGAACTGGCCCTGACTCCGCGGGTAAAAAGGGTACTGGAGCTTTCCGTGGACGAAGCGCGCCGCATGGGAACTAACTACGTAGGTACCGAACACTTGCTGTTGGGCCTGATTCGCGAAGGCGAAGGCGTGGCAGCGCAGGTGCTGGCTTCTCTGGGCGTGGACCAGGATAAAGTGCGCCAAATGGTAATACAGCTGCTGGGCGGCGCCGGCGGGGCGCTCCAGGGCCAGCAGCCCCAGCAGGGCTGCGCCGGGGGTACCTGCGGCACCAGGACGGCCACCTTGGACCAGTTCGGACGGGACCTGACGGCCCTGGCCCGGGAGGATAACCTGGACCCCGTAGTGGGCCGGGAGAAAGAAATCGAGCGGGTGGTGCAGATTCTCAGCCGCCGCACCAAGAACAATCCCGTGCTCATCGGCGACCCGGGCGTGGGCAAGACGGCCATCGTGGAAGGCCTGGCTCAGCGCATCGTGGCCGGCAATGTGCCCGAGGTGTTGTTGAACAAGCGCCTGGTTACCCTGGATTTGGCTTCACTGGTGGCCGGTACCAAGTACCGGGGTGAGTTTGAGGACCGGCTGAAAAAAGTGGTGGAAGAAATTACCCGTGAGAAAAACATCATTGTTTTCATCGACGAGCTGCATACCATCATCGGCGCCGGGGCGGCGGAAGGAGCCATCGATGCCGCCAACATACTGAAGCCCGCGCTGGCCAGGGGCGAGCTGCAGTGCATCGGCGCCACCACCCTGGACGAATACAGGAAGCACATTGAACGGGATCCCGCCCTGGAACGGCGTTTCCAGCCCATCACCGTCAACGAGCCTACTGTGGAAGAAACGGTGGAAATTTTGCGGGGACTGCGGGACAAGTACGAGGCGCACCACCGGGTGCGCATTACCGACGAGGCCTTGGAAGCGGCCGCCCGGCTAAGCGACCGGTACATCACCGACCGCTTCCTGCCCGACAAGGCCATCGACCTGGTGGACGAAGCCGGTTCCCGGGTACGGCTGCAGGCCTTCACCGCTCCTCCGGACGTGAAGGAGCTGGAAAAGCGGGTGGAGGAAATTCGCAAGGAAAAAGAAGCGGCGGTGAACAACCAGGAATTCGAGAAGGCAGCTCAGCTGCGTGACGAGGAAAACAAGTTGCGCGAGGAGCTGGAGAAAAAACGCGCCAGCTGGCAGCAGCAAAAGGGCGGTGAAGAGCTGCAGGTAACGGCCGAGGACATCGCCCAAATCGTATCCAGCTGGACCGGCATTCCGGTGCGTAAGCTGGCCGAGGAGGAATCCGACCGGCTGCTGCGCATGGAAGAAATCCTGCACCAGCGGGTCATTGGGCAGGACGAGGCTGTTAAGGCCGTATCCCGGGCCATTCGCCGGGCACGGGCCGGGCTCAAAGATCCCAAGCGGCCCATTGGTTCGTTTATTTTCCTGGGACCCACCGGTGTGGGTAAGACCGAGCTGGCCAGGGCGCTGGCCGAAGCCCTGTTCGGCGACGAGGATGCCATGGTGCGCATTGACATGAGCGAGTACATGGAAAAATTCGCCGTGAGCCGCCTGGTGGGGGCGCCGCCGGGCTACGTGGGCTACGAAGAAGGCGGCCAGCTCACCGAGGCGGTGCGCCGCAAGCCTTACTCCGTGGTGCTGTTGGATGAAATTGAAAAGGCGCACCCGGACGTGTTCAACATTTTGCTGCAGGTGCTGGAGGACGGCCGCTTGACCGACGCCAAGGGCCGTACGGTGGATTTTCGCAACGCCGTGATCATCATGACTTCTAACGTGGGCGTCAACCTCATCAAGCGGGAAACCAGGCTGGGCTTCAAGACGGACGAGGATCAGGGCGCCAGCTACGAAAACATGAAAAAGAAAGTTACCGACGAGCTGCGCCGTACCTTCCGGCCGGAATTTCTCAACCGCATCGACGAAATCATCGTCTTCCACGCGCTGAACCAGGAGCACATCAAGGAAATCGTCAGCCTGATGGTACAGGAAGTAGCCAAGCGGTTGGCAGAAAACCAAATTGCAGTTGAAGTTACAGACGCGGCTAAGGAATACCTGGCCAAGGAAGGATTTGACGAAAATTACGGCGCCAGGCCCTTGCGCCGGGCCATCCAGAAAGAAATTGAAGACCGGCTGTCCGAAGAAATGCTGCGCGGCACCGTCAAACACGGCGACCGGGTGCGCATTGACCGGGATGCTGAACATGGTCTCAAAGTGGAAAAAATTTAAGCGAGCCTGCCGCCGGGGCTGTCGACATGCTTCGACAACCCCGTTTTGTTGACGGCTGCCGGGCGGCGGGGCCGCCCGCCCTTTCTCTTTTCTTTTATTCCTGCATCATGGTATAATAAACAGACAATTTATCTGCGCTGGAGGAGGCCATGCCTGCCAGGAAAACCGGCTATTACTGCAGTGCCTGCGGGCATTTCACCCCGCGCTGGCTGGGGCGTTGCGCCGGCTGCGGCGCTTGGAACACCTACGTGGAAGAAGCGGCCCTCCCGGCCGGGCATGCCCGCCGGGTAACGGGCACAGGGGATCCCCCCCTGCCTGTTACCGAGGTATCCCCGGTGGACGGCCAGCGCCTTTCCACCGGCATGGCGGAATTGGACCGCGTGCTGGGCGGCGGCGTGGTACCCGGTTCGCTGGTTCTGCTGGGCGGCGATCCGGGCATCGGTAAATCCACTCTGCTGCTTCAAGTGGCCGGCGCGGTGGGGAGCGCAGGCAACCGGGTGCTATATGTGTCGGGCGAAGAATCGACGCGCCAGATTAAACTGCGGGCGGACCGCCTGGGCACGTGCTGCCGCGAATTATACTTGTACGCCGAAACCAGCTTGGAAGCCGTTGAAGAACAGGTGGCATCGATAAACCCGGAGCTATTGGTGGTGGACTCCATCCAAACCATGTTCGGTGCGGAAATAGCCTCGGCGCCCGGCAGCGTCGGCCAGGTGCGGGAATGCACCACCCGGTTGATGCGCCTGGCCAAGGAGCGCTCCATATGCGTGTTTGTGGTGGGGCACGTCACCAAGGAGGGTATGATCGCCGGCCCCCGGGTTATGGAACACATGGTGGATGTGGTCTTGTACTTTGAAGGGGAGCGTCACCAGTCGCTGCGCGTCTTGAGAAGCGTCAAAAACCGTTTCGGTTCCACCAACGAGATCGGCGTTTTTGAAATGTCCGGCAGCGGCTTGCGGGAGGTGGCCAACCCATCTTCATTTTTTTTGGCGGACCACGGCCGGCGGGACGTTGCCGGGTCGGTGGTGGTTCCCGTGCTGGAAGGCACCCGGCCGCTGCTGGTGGAAATCCAGGCCCTGGTCTGCCCTACGTCTTTCGGCGTACCCAGGCGCATGACCGCGGGGGTGGACTACAACCGTACGGCCCTGATTATGGCAGTATTGGAAAAAAGACTAGGTTTAATGCTGGGCAACTGCGATGCTTACGTTAACGTGGTGGGAGGGGTGCGCATTGTGGAGCCCGCGGCAGACCTGGGCATCGCCCTGGCCTTGGCGTCCAGTTTCCGGGACCGGGTTGTCGAGGGGCGCACTGCAGTTGTGGGCGAGCTGGGTTTGACCGGGGAAATAAGGCCCGTAACCGCCGTGGAAAAGAGGATCCGCGAGGCTGCCCAACTGGGTTTTGCGCGCTGCGTCGTTCCCCGGCAAAAGGACGTCCCGGCGGAGGCCGGGCTGGAAACGGTACAGGTTGCCACCCTGGCCGAAGCCTTCAGCCTGCTGTTCAGTTAATAATTTTCACCGCTTAAAAGAGCCAAGCGATCGAAGGAGGAAGAAAGTGGAGGACAAGCTGCTCAATGTGCTGCGCATGGTGGCACCGGGTACACCCTTACGGGAAGGGTTGGAAAACATTTTGCGGGCCAAGACCGGCGCACTGCTGGTAATCGGCGACGGCCCCGAGGTCATGGAACTGGCCGAAGGGGGATTTCACGTCAATGCCGAGTTTTCTCCCGCCAATCTTTACGAACTGGCTAAAATGGACGGGGCCATCATCATCAGCAAGGACATCAAAAAGATCATCGCGGCCAACACCCAGCTAATCCCCAATTTAAGCATCCCGTCCAGCGAGACCGGCATCAGGCACCGTACTGCGGAGCGGGTGGCCAAGCAAACTGATGCCATGGTTATTTCCATTTCTCAGCGGCGGGGAGTTATTACCGTCTATAAGGGCAACTTGAAATACGTGCTGCGCGAGCTGGGCGTTATTCTTACCAAGGCCAACCAGGCCGTGCAGACCCTGGAAAAGTACCGCAGCGTGCTGGACCGGGTACTGGCCAACCTGGGCATCCTGGAGTTTGAGGATGCGGTGACCCTCTTTGACGTCGCCAAAGCCATCCAGCGGGCCGAAATGGTTTTGCGCGTGGTGAAGGAAATTGAACGATACATAAGCGAGCTGGGCACCGAGGGCCGCCTGATAACCATGCAGTTGGAGGAACTGGTGGCCAACGTGGAAAAGGAGAGCCGCCTCATTATACAAGACTATACCACTTTAAGCGAGGAAAAATCGCCGGAAGATATCATGTCCATCATCAGCAGCTGGCCGGCCGAGGATTTGCTGGACCTGACGTTGATAGCCCGTGCCCTGGGGTACCCGGGCAGTTCCAGCATCCTGGACCAAAGCGTTACTCCCCGCGGCTATCGTATATTAGAAAAAATCCCCCGGCTGCCTCTGCAGGTGGTGGAAAACCTGGTACGGGAATTCGGCTCGCTGCACAAGGTACTGGGGGCCACCATCGATGAGCTGGACGCCGTGGAGGGAATAGGCGAGGTGCGCGCGCGCTCCATCAAAGAAGGCCTGCAGCGCTATCGCGAGCAGCTGGCCCAGGAACGGCACGTGTAAGGCAATAAAAAGACATAGCTTGCTTATCGCGTGCTATGTCCGGTTTTAGGGGATATGTACTTGCAGGTGAATATTGCTTGAAGGAAAAAAGCCTGCCATGTTGAAACTATGAAAGCGGGCGGCTTTTAAACCATGCTGAATAGCCCCAGAGTTTTCAGCTGCTTTTGTTCCTTGATGAGAATGTCGTACAGGTTTAGATCAAGCAAGTTGCACAGGGCGGCCAGGTAAAACAGCACGCGCCCCATCTCCATTTCTACCATTTCCCGGCAATTTTCACAAAGCTTCCCGTCCAGGTGGGATTCTAAATACTGCTTTAATTCTTCCAAGGAGATTTCGGAAGGAATTTCCTTTTTGTGGGCGTTAATTTTTAAACACCCGCAACTAGTGACAGCTTTAACTATGGCCCGGTTCATTCTGGCATTGGTTTCCTGCGACTTGGCGAGTAAATCCAAAATACTGCGGTTGCAAAGCAGCAGTTCGGAAACCGTGTGTTGGAAATCATTGTAGATTATATCCTTGAGCAAACGGTTTCACCCCTTTGCAAATTAGAGCCTGTCACTGCCTTAATTATAACGGCGGGGGACTTGTCCTGTCAAACTTGCGGTTTTGAAAAAAATATTATTGACATGGGGTTTGTGCTATGCTAAAATATAACTTTTCTTGACAGCGATTTGCTTTTATGGTATACTTTTTTTGTAATATGTTAAGGAGGTCCGGGAATTGTTCAAAATTGGAGATAAAGTTGTTTATCCCATGCACGGCGCGGGGGTAATCGAGGCCATTGAAGAAAAGGAAGTTCTCGGGGAAACCAGGAAATACTATGTGCTGAGGTTGCCCGTGGGCGACATGAAAGTAATGATACCTGTGTCCAACTGCAAGGAAATCGGGCTGCGCCAGGTGATAGACGAGGACGGAGTGCAAAAGGTGTTTCGCATTTTACGTGAGCAATCCACTAGCATGTCGGCTAACTGGAACAGGCGTTACCGCGCCAACCTGGAAAAAATAAAGAGCGGCAACATTTACGAGGTGGCGGAGGTAGTTAGAAACCTGGTCATCAGGGATAAGGAAAAAGGCCTTTCTTCAGGGGAAAGAAAAATGCTGGAAAACGCCCGGCAAATATTGTTAAGCGAGCTGGTGCTGGCTACCGAAATGGCGGAAGATAAGGCCAAATCCATGTTAGACAGGGCATTTGCCTAATGTGCCAGTAAAAACTGGCTTTTTTTATTTTTAGGAAAAAATATCCAAAAAGAGTTGCAACTAACCCGCCGATCATCCATAATAGAATTATATGGTATAGGAAGAAAACCCGGTGAAACTTTTACCAACTCGGGTATATTTTTTATGGATTGGGTTGATTTTAATATATATGGGGGGTTACAAAGGAGGTGAAACAATGGCAAAGAAGCTAATTTTTTTGCTGGTGGTTATTTTGTTTTCGGCAACCGGTTTTTACACCGGCCTTTACCTGGTGGGCCAAGATCTTATTCCCCTGCCCGAAACCGCCCCGCCGCTGGGCCCGGGGTTTGTTGGCCTGACTACATTGATCGGCCTGGTCATGGGCATTCTTTTGACCCCCTGGTTGATTCGCGTATCCCTGTGGTTGACGGCACTGTTGGAGCAAATGCTCAATAAGATGCCGGTGCAGGACCTGATAATGGGTTCTGTGGGGTTGATTATCGGTCTCATAATAGCTAATTTATTGGGTTCTGTTTTTTCCTTCATGGGTTTCCCCGGCAAATTGATTTGGATTGCAGTCACGGTGCTGCTGGCATACCTGGGTTTGAGGATCAGCGTCAAAAAACGCGAGGAAATCGCAGGCTTTCTGGGAAACATTCCCCGCCTGGGCGGCGGCAAGGATAAGGCCGCCCCGGATAAGCATGCTGGGAGCCAGAAAATTCTCGATACCAGCGTAATCATCGACGGCCGCATCGCCGATCTTTGCGCCAGTGGCTTTATCGAGGGTACACTGGTGGTGCCCGGTTTTGTGCTGGAAGAGTTGCGGCACATTGCCGATTCTTCCGACCTGCTGAAACGCAACCGGGGCCGCCGGGGATTGGACATCCTCAACAACTTGCGTAAGGATGCATCGGTTAAGGTGGTTATTTATGACAATACCAAGGGTTTGGACGAAATAGCGGAAGTAGACACCAAACTGGTCAAGCTGGCCCAAAAATTGGGCGCAAAGATAATTACCAACGACTTTAACCTAAACAAGGTGGCCGAATTGCACGGCGTCAAGGTGTTGAATATAAACGAGCTGGCTAATGCCGTCAAGCCCGTGGTGCTGCCGGGAGAAGAGATGACGGTGCAGGTGGTGAAAGAAGGCAAAGAAACCGGCCAGGGGGTCGGTTACCTGGACGACGGTACCATGATAGTGGTGGACGGCGGCAAGCGGTACATGAACCAGACCATCAACGTGCTGGTGACCAGTGTGCTGCAGACGGCTGCAGGGCGAATGATTTTCGCCAAGCCCAAGACCGAGCGCCGTAATGAATCGCCGCAGGAAGCCCGTCGTTACGGCGAGGTGAACGCGCTTGGGTAGCGCTTACGCGGTTATTCCCGCGGCTGGCCGAAGTACCCGCATGGGCGGGACGGTGAGCAAGCAGCTTTTGCCACTGGCGGGCCGGCCGGTGGTGGAGCACTCCCTGCGGGCCATGCTGGCCGTGCCGGTGGACGGCATTGTGCTGGTGGTGGCGCCGGGCCAGGAAGACGCCTTTGCTTCGGCGCTGGGCCCGCTGCTGCGGCAGGAAAACATACGGATCGTGCGGGGCGGTGCCACCCGCCGCCTTTCGGTCAGGCAGGGCCTTGCGGCCCTGCCTGCTGGCGTTGAGGTGGTGCTGGTGCATGACGGCGCGCGGCCGCTGGTAAGGCCGGAAAGGGCCCGCGAGGTTCTGCGGGAAGCCCGCCGCTGGGGGGCTTCCGTCCTGGCGGTTCCCGTTAAGGACACCATCAAGGTTGCCGCCGGGGAAACGGTGCGGGAGACCCTGCCCAGAGACGAGCTGTGGCAGGTGCAGACACCCCAGGCGTTTATGCGGGACCTGCTGCTGGAGGCGCATGACAGGGCGGACCGAGAGGGGTTCGAGGGCACCGACGACGCTTCCCTGGTGGAGCGGCTGGGTCATCCCGTGCGCCTGGTGCGAGGAGATTACAGCAACATTAAAATTACCACGCCCGAGGACCTGCTGCTGGCCCAGGCCCTGCTGGCGGCGGGCGCGGTAAAGTAGGTGGTGGTATGATGCGGGTGGGCATAGGATTTGACGTGCACAGGCTGGTGCAGGGGCGTTCTCTGGTGCTGGGCGGGGTGGAAATACCTTATCACCTGGGGTTGGAGGGGCATTCCGATGCCGACGTGCTGGTGCACGCCGTCATGGACGCCCTTTTGGGAGCCGCCGGGGCCGGGGACATTGGCCGGCACTTTCCGGACACCGGCTCGCGCTACCGGGGCGCCTCCAGCCTGTGGCTGTTGAGGCAGGTGGTTGCGCTGTTGGATGCCCGTTACTGGGCGGTAAGCAGCGTCGACGCCGTGATCATTGCCCAGGCGCCCAAGGTGGCGCCTTACACGGAGCAGATGCGGCAAAACTTAGCCCGGGAAATGCACGTGGCGCCGGAAGTGGTGAGCATTAAAGCTACCACCACCGAGGGGCTGGGCTTCACCGGCCGGGGCGAGGGTATCGCCGCCCAGGCGGTGGCCTGCCTGTACCGCGCCGAACCCGGCGCTTAGCCGTTTTTCCCGGTTGCGCGATTCGTCCCGCCGGGCCGGCGACCTCAGCTTCGCCGGGTCACTGTTACCGGCGCTCCGTTACGTCACTGGCGGGGAACCACCCGGCCCCGCGCGGCAGCGTATCTCCATTAAGATTTTGATATACGCTGTGCCCGGCTTTAGTTTGGCCTGCTAGAAAAGCGGAGCGAGCGGGTGCATACGGCAGGCCAAACCAAAAGTTGCTTACCAAGGCGATCCGGTGGTTTTCCGGAGTACAACGGAGTATCTGATAAAAAGTTGCTGCCCGGCAAAAGGCAATGTTATAATAAAATGTCGAAAACAGATGCTGCAAGGGAGAGAGATTATTTTGCGCGAAATCAGGGTAAGGTTTGCACCCAGCCCCACGGGGCCCCTACATATCGGCGGAGCACGCTCTGCTTTGTTTAACTGGCTTATGGCCCGCCGTTACGGCGGTAAATTTATTGTGCGCATCGAGGACACCGACCTGGAGCGTTCTTCCAAAGAATCGGAAAAGAACATATTATCCTCGCTGCGCTGGTTGGGCCTGGACTGGGACGAAGGGGTGGACGTAGGCGGTCCCAACGGTCCCTACCGGCAGACCGAGCGGCTGCCCTTGTATGAGCGTTACGCCCGGCAGCTCCTGGAAAGCGGCTGGGCTTACCCGTGTTACTGTACCGAAGAAGAGCTGACCGCGCAGCGGCAGGCCCAGCTGGCTGCTGGAGAAATGGTGCGCTATGCGGGCCGGTGCCGGTCGCTGACGCCGCAGGAACGGGTGCGCCTGGAGCGGGAAGGCCGCCGGCCGGCGCTGCGGTTTAAAGTACCGGAAGACAGGGTTATTACCGTGCGCGACCGCGTGCGCGGCGAGGTCAGCTTTGACTGCGCAGGCATGGGCGACTTTATCATCGTCAAGTCTGACGGCATTCCCACCTACAATTTCGCTGTGGTGGTGGACGATCACTTAATGGGCATTACCCACGTCGTCCGGGCCGAGGAACACCTTTCCAACACACCCCGCCAAGTGCTTTTGTACGAGGCGCTGGGATGGGAGGTGCCGGAATTTGCCCACATATCGTTAATTTTGGGCAAGGACCGGGCCAAAATGAGCAAGCGGCACGGCGCCACTTCCATTGACCAGTACCGGGAACGGGGCTACTTGCCCGAAGCGCTGGTTAATTTCCTGGCCCTGCTCGGCTGGTCGCCGGGTACCGAAGAAGAAGTGTTGACCGTGGAACAGCTGAAGGCGCAGTTTTCCCTTGAACGGGTAACCAAGAGCCCGGCCGTGTTTGATCTGGAAAAACTCAACTGGCTGAACGGTTACTATATACGGCACAGCCCGGTGGAGCGCATTGCCGAACTGGCCCTCCCCTACCTGCGCCGGGCCGGCTATGCGCCGGGCGAGGAAAAGCTGCGCCTGGTTGTGGCGGTGGCCAGGAATTACGTGGAATACCTGGCCCAGATCCCCCAATACGTGGATGTGTTTTTTAACGATCCCGGTTACGACGACCCGGAAGCCAGGGAAGTGCTGGCCCAGGAGCAGGTGCCCAGGGTGCTGGGGGCGCTGCGCGACAAGCTTGCCGGGACGGGCGAAGTTGCGGACGCGGCGGCGGCAAAGGAGCTGTTGAAAAAACTGCCCAAGGACCTGGGCCTGGGCGGTAAAAAGGTTTACCTGCCCCTGCGGGTGGCTCTGACGGGCAAAACCAAAGGGCCGGAACTGCACGACCTGCTGCCTGTGCTGGGTAAAGAAGGGACGCTGGCCAGGCTGGCCAAGGCAGAGGCTGCCATAGGCATTACTGATTAGACGTCCATGTCGCTGGCGCGGCACCAGCAGAAGAAAGAAGAAGCCCGGTGCGCCCGTCCCAGGCGAGCGATTTGCGGGAGCGCCGGTAACGGCACCCGGCGAAGTGAGGTCGCGAAACCGGACGAGCGGACAGGATGTCCGCGAGAGCCCGAATTGAATCATGGACGGTGAATTGAGGGCGGTCCGGTTTCGCCCGAAACGAGCCGCCGGTGCCGTCGGCGCGGGAGCCATGAGCGAGCCGGGACGGCACAATGGGCTGTAACATCTGTTTTTCAGGATAGGATAGCTAAGTGGAGGGGATACGGCTTGCTGTTCGGTCGGCTCCGCAAGGAAATCAAAGCCGTGTTCGAGCGGGACCCGGCGGCCAAGTCGCTGCTGGAGGTATTGCTCTGTTACCCCGGCCTGCATGCCATCATGCTGCACCGGGTAGCCCATTTTTTTTATCGGCACCGTTTTTATCTCATTGCCCGGTTAATTTCGCAGTTTTCCCGGGCCATTACCCAAATTGAGATTCACCCGGGCGCTAAAATCGGCGAAGGCCTGTTTATCGACCACGGCGCCGGGGTGGTCATCGGCGAAACTGCGGAAATAGGGGATAATGTCACCATTTACCAGGGAGTAACCTTGGGTGGTACGGGCAAGGAAAAAGGCAAACGCCATCCCACCATTGGCAATAACGTGGTGATTAGCGCCGGGGCCAAGATACTGGGTTCTTTTACCGTGGGAGATAACAGCAAAATCGGCGCCGGTTCCGTGGTATTAAAGGCCGTGCCGCCCAACAGCACTGTGGTGGGGGTGCCGGGCAAAGTGGTGGTGCGGGACGGTGAAAAGGTGGATAGTCCCGAGGTTTCCATTATTGACCTGCGCCACGACTTGCTGCCCGACCCGATAACCGAGGCCATGTACTGCATGCAGCAAAACATTGAAATGCTGGAAAAGAGGGTGCGGGAACTGGAAAAAATGCTGCGTGACGGTTCCGGCGGCGCCGGCCGGGATATGGACCGGTGCGTGGAAAAGTGAAAAGCGCCGGCAAGGTGAAATTGGAGGGAAATGCTGGTATATGCTGATATACAATACTCTAACCAGGCGGAAGGAAAAATTTGTTCCCCGGGACCCGGGCCGGGTGGCCATGTACGTTTGCGGGCCCACCACGTACAATTACATTCACCTGGGCAACGCCCGCCCCACCGTCTTTTTTGACACGGTGCGCCGTTACCTGCAGTATAAGGGTTATAAGGTCCTGTACGTGCAGAATTTTACCGACATCGACGACAAGATAATCAACCGGGCCAAGGAAGAGGGGGAAGACCCCATGGCGCTGGCCGCCCGTTATATCACCGAATATTTCAAAGATGCCGACGCGCTGAACGTCCGGCGCGCAGACGTGCACCCCAAGGTTTCCGAGCACATGGAAGAAATCATCCAGATGGTCAAGACGCTGGTGGACAAGGGTTACGCTTACGTGGTGGACGGCGATGTTTATTATGACGTGCACAAGTTCGCCGGTTACGGTAAGCTGTCTGGGCGGACGCTGGACGACATGCGGGCGGGCGCCCGGGTGGACGTGGACGAGCGCAAGCGCGACCCCATGGATTTTGCCCTGTGGAAAGCCGCCAAGCCCGGCGAACCCAGCTGGGACAGCCCGTGGGGCCAGGGCAGGCCGGGCTGGCACATCGAGTGTTCTGCTATGTCCTTAAAGTACCTGGGCGTGCATTTCGACATCCACGGCGGCGGGTACGATTTAATATTCCCCCATCACGAAAACGAAATTGCCCAATCGGAGGCGGCCACCGGCCAGCCCTTCGTGCGTTACTGGATGCATAACGGGTTTATCACCGTCAACCAGGAAAAAATGAGCAAGTCGCTGGGCAACTTTTTTTTGGTGCGGGAGATACTGGGCAAGTTCCCGCCGGAAGTGGTGCGCTTTTATCTCCTGAGCACCCACTACCGCAGCCCCCTGGATTTTGACGATGAGAAGCTTACTGCAGCCGCCCGGGGGTTGGAGCGCATCAAGACCAGCATTCGGCTGTTGGAAGAAGCCCTGGCCGGCCCGGCGGCCGGCGCGGGCCACCAGCCCGACGAGGCGCTGGCGGCCCGGCTGCGCCAGATACGCGGTGAATTTGAGCGGGCCATGGACGACGACTTCAATACCGCCTTGGCCACCGGCGCGCTGTTTACGCTGGCCCGGGAAGTAAACACCTACCTGCAGCAAGGCGGCGGGGCCGGAAAAACGGCGGCTTTGCTGGAGGCCAGGCAGTTGTTTGGGGACTTCAACGACGTGCTGGGAGTGTTTAAAACCGGCCGGGACGGCGCCATATTGCTGGACGATTCGACCGGCCGGGAAGACGACATGGCGGAGAAATTAATCCAGCTG